>CAZIXY010000201.1:0-6193 GCA_964543315.1 uncultured Desulfobacteraceae bacterium
CCCCATACCCTTCGCTTTGACAAGACCTATCCGGATTTTTAGGCACCAGACTTAAGGATCCAGATACGGGAATCGGGTGAATTCATATCCCATGCATACACTTTTGAACGTTACCAAATGAATATACTTACCAAGAAAGATCGCTCTATTCAAGCTAAACTGTGCGATAGCCTAAAATCCGCACAAACTCTGATGAGATCCTGCATCATGCCTGGGCATAAAAATCATTTGCTCATTCACTAAACGCCGGCCAGTACTCTTCTGCGAAGGCTGATAAAATCTATTGACAATATTCTTTTTTACCTATACTCATGCCCTATTTTCGTGTTTTTACAACAAAATTTCCGTATCAATAACAAACAATTTTTAGGTGGAAAAAGAAATGAAAACAATTGCATCCCTTAACTACAAACCCGGCAAGATAGAAGCCGGTTATACAGATCAAATCCTCAAGGTGGATTTAGTCTCAAATGACATATCATTTATGAGCCTGGCTCCCGATTTCAAAGAAAAATACGTGGGCGGCCGAGGCTACGCCCTGAAACTGATATGGGACGGCACATCAGGGGATACCAGCTATGACAGCCCGGAGAATATCCTTGTAATGGCCAGCGGACCGCTGGGTAACGAACCGATGTTTCCTGGAACCGGTAAGTTTATTGTCGGCACAATCTCCCCGCTCACAGACACCTTTGTGGATTCAAATATCGGGGGACATTTTGGCCCCACCCTGAAAATCTGCGGGTTTGACGCCCTGGCCGTTTCAGGCATTTCAAACAAGGATGTGGTCTTGATCATAGACGCGGACGAGGGTGTCATTCAGATCGCCGAGGCACCCACCGTGGATCTTAAGACGGATCAGGGGGCCCTGTCATACGGTGATTCCCTGCTGAAGGAATTCAACGATGGGGTGCTTGACGAAAATATTGCAGCCGTAACAAACGGTATAGGAGCGGCCAATACCAGGTTCGGCATTATAAACAGCCTGTTTTATGACAGGCATCGGAAAAGGCTGCGTTGCAAGCAGGCCGGTAGGGGAGGTACCGGCACGGTCATGCGCCATAAAGGCCTGAGGGCCGTCATTGTGCGTTCCGGCTTGCCCAGGTTAGGCATCAATAACCCTGTTGACGGTAAAGCCGTCAAGCAGGCGGGCGCAAACCTCAAAAAAGTCATAAGCCAGGCGGATCCTCAGCAACTGCGTCTCTCCAGCTGGGGAACACCCATCCTGGTGGAACATATGAACAAACACCACATCCTGCCAGTTAAAAACTACCAGTACGGTCAGCATCCGGAGGCAGAATCCATATTCGCGGATGTCTTTCTTAAGCGCTATTTCACAAAGAAAACACCTGACGGCTGTTATAAGGGATGTAACTTAGCCTGCGCCAAAGGGGCTGAGAATGTCACCTTGAAACGGGGTCCTCACGCCGGGAGAAGTGTAGGCATTGATGGCCCTGAATACGAAACAGCCGGTGCCGTCACATGTATGGGCATCTTCGATCCCCAATTTATCATGGAATACAATTGGTACTGTGATGAATACGGGCTCGACACCATATCGATGGGAGTGACCGCATCATTTCTGATGGAATGTGTTCAGCGGGGCTATCTCTCAAAAGAAGATATAGGCTACGAACTGGTTTGGGGAAATATGGAAAGTGTTGATCGGCTTATCCACGAAACCGCTCTCGCAAAAGGATTCGGAAAAATATGCGCTCAGGGAGTGCAACGGTCAAAGACCTGGGTTGCGGAACAGTACGCAGCCAAGACAGGCAAGGATTTTGATGAAGTTATGTCGGAGCTAGACAAATTTGGAATGGAGACCAAGGGTCTCGAGTTTTCCATGTATATCACAAAGGAGTCTTTGGCCCAGCAGGGGGCGTATGGCTTTGCCCTGAAAGGCCCGCAACATGATGAAGCGTGGCTCATCTTCATTGATCAGGTCAATAAGGAGTTACCCACCTTTGAGGCAAAGGCGAAGGCCCTGAAATGGTTTCCTTTAATCCGCACATGGTTCAATGCAGTCGGGCTTTGCAAGCTCCCCTGGATTGATGTTCGACACCCGGATGCGGCAAAAACCGATAACCCGGCACAGAACCAGCCGACACTTGCCTACTTTGTTCAGTATCTTAACGCAACGGTCGGCTGTAATAAGTCTCTTCAGGACGTTCTTGACGATTCGGAACGACTGTACCTTTTGCAAAAACTCATCAATCTCCGTCACGGCAAGGGAACCAGGCTGAATGATAGAATCCCTCTCAGGGCTATGGGCCCCGCCTTTTTCAACGAATATCAAGACAGATCCGATTATTACGACGAATGGCTGGCAGATCAATTGGGTGAAAAGGAAATACCAAAAACCCCTGAAGAAAAACACCTTCTTGTCACCAAACTCAGGGAAGATGCTTACAGTCAGCTCTGTGACGCAGTCTACCAGCATAAGGGATATACTCCCGATGCCGTACCGTTGCCTGAAACGCTTGAAAAATTTGATCTTTTAGATGAAAAAGCTGAGGACCTGCTCAGAGATTACGGTCTATTTGAAAAGAAAAGGCGCCTCTCGAATTAGATAAATACAAATCATATTACATGATCTGTTAAGTTCCAGCGGGGGCTAATATAACCTGGGGAGGCGAACCACGAATGTTGTGGTCTCCTCTCCTCCCTTTATCTCTATTTTTCCCTTGAGGATCCGAATAATCCGCTGCGTAATATAAAAACCTCGCCCCCGACCCTCGCCCAAGAGAAACCTTAAGCGGTCCTCATCGGACATATGGCCCGTATTGGAAATCTCCGCACAGGCCCATTCTCCATCCTCGTAAGTTTGAATCTCCAGTATTCCCCCGGTAGCGGGAATGGCCTTTGTCGCATTGTTTAACAGATTGTCAAAAATACGCTCCACATGAAGGACATAACACCGGACATTCAGTTCAAAATCAAAGGGACCTTCTTTCAGGTGAATGTTCTCCTTGAGCTGTTCCCTGATAACCTGTTTATTAATAACGAAACGTCTTTGGAGCACTTCGGTCAGGTTGACGACCTCCTCCTTGCCCACATGGTATATGCTCAAGGCCAGTTCCTGGAGCCTGCTTGTCTCTTCGAGAAGTATGCTCGCATATTTCCGGGACTGCGTCTTGGTCTTTTCGGTTTCTTTCTGATCAAGGAGGCCTTTCAATCTCCTGGCAAAACCGGCTGTTGCTATGGCTGGATTTTTAAAATCGTGCAACGCATCATCCAGACGCTCCATTTTTTGTGCCCGCATCAATTCCCTGCCCAGGAATAGAAAGAGTTCTATTTCATCATCTCCGTAACGCTGTCTTTCATCCAGGGCATCAAAGGTCACGAAATGGTCCAGATTCCCGTCAACCCTGAGGGGAATGTAAAGTATGGAATTGATCTTATGTAGCCTTGCAAACTTTTTGAGATTATTCGAAATCAAATTACTTTTTTGCGGATCCACGACGAGGATATAAGAGGGTGTGACCACTTCATAAACCGAGTTTCCAGAATACTTCTCAGGATTTATGAGCAGGGTAAAGGCCAACTCGCTGCTCACCGGAAAATTTTTTCCAATGCTGTGGTATCCGACCTCCGGGTAACCGGCCTCAAGAATGACGTGTTCTGAGTCATCTGTAACGGAGAAAAGGGCGCAGCTCTGAATATTAATCATACCGGCAAGTTCTGGAATGACACTATTGAAAACCTCTCTCATCTTTGTTCCGCCACGGGACCACAATATACGGAAGATATGCCGGCCGATCGCTTCCCTTCTTTCATCGCTTCTATGCATAGAAAGGATTTTTTTTCTGGCAATCACAAAGCTCAATCTTTTGGCCATAAGTTTGGCCGTCTGAATCTCCAGCGGTTTGAAATTCCTTCCCTGTTCCGAGTAATAAATCTGGATGACACCGAACATGTCACGCTCATGGGGGAAAAAACGGGGTATTTCAAGCGGAATAGCCATTAAAGACCGTACGCCTTTTCTATAAATGACTTCCTTATTGTGGTACCGCTCCTCTTCAAGGATATTAGGTACCAGGTAAGGGCGGCGTGTGAGGACAACCTCACCGGCAATACTTCCCTTAAGCGGTATAAATGTCTCTCTTTTTTCTTCTTCTGAAGGATAGGACCCAAAGGAAAGCATCTTTCCGGTCTGGGGATCGTAGAGCCTGACAGAGGCATGGTGAGCGCCCAAAAATTCCACCATATGCCGAGCCGCCTTGCCTAGAATCTCAGGTTCGGATAGGTCAGGATTGATATCAACTATCTCATCCACCTGCCTGATAACCTCGTTCAAAAACCCGGGTATGACTTCCTGTTCAACCCAGTCCATAAGGGTTGCAAGGGTTTCCTTATCGTCAGAAATATCTTTTGCCCAAGGTTTCCGGTTCAGCTCCCCAATGACTCTGTCCAGGTTAATAAGCATATACGTCTTCTTTTTTAAGATTAAATTAAGCCGATAATACTTAATTTAATTAACAAATCATGCATGAAAAGTCAAGGAGCCTAAACCTTTACCCTTTTGATCATGCCGCCGCCAAATCAACTAAATGGCTCAACACCGTTGACACGACCCTCAGGACTTGATATTTTTTTAATCAGTTGTATCCATATAAAAGACATTTTCTGCAAGGCAGGAGGTGGAACCCATGAAAATACTGAAGTCCTTAACATGTCTTCTTTTTTTCCTGTTGCTCGTAAGTCCCGTACAGTCCTCGGCCCAAGCTGTCTCATCGCCCGAGGACGACCGTGGAGCACTAAAATCTCTTCTGGAAGACCTGCAGAAAAAAATTGACGAGGCAGACAAACGAATGATCGCCCATCCTCGATTCATAGAAGAACTCCGCTCCCTGGTTGAGTTGTATAAGGCAAAATTGAGGGAAATTTTTCTTTACGAAGACTTTTCCGATGGAAATTACACTGAAAACCCGGTATGGAGCGTGCGGGCAGGCCGTTTTGAAATCACATCCGCACACAGGTTAAGGAGCCGGATAGAGACAACAACTCCATCCCAGGGCTCCCGTTCAGAAGAGGAAGAAGAACCCCTCGAGACCCTCCTGAGGGAACTCCTTAAATCCGCCGATAAAAACCGTCGAGATGAACCCTCTGCGCCCACAGTAAGACAGGCGGTCATCCGGACCTTGGCCAGGATCGGACCGGCCTTTGAGATGGATCTGTCTTTCGTGTCCGAATCCACCTGGGGAGCCATGGAACTCGTGCTCTTAGGCGGTAATCCCATTGCGCCCCGCTACCGGCTGATCTACAAAGCCGCTCCTTCCAGAAACCGCCCCATTGAAATCATCCGTGTTCGAAATTCAAGAAGTTATATTATCGAATCAGCCACAAAATATCCCGCATTAGATGACGGATCCCTTCACAAAATCCAGTGGATTCGAGATGACAAGGGTAATATGCGGGTGCTGGTAGACGAAAAGGAAGTTCTCTCAACGGTGGAACTTTTCTACAGGGACGACTTCAAAGGGCTTTTACTGGTAAACAGGAGTGGAACATACGAATGGGGCCCGATTAAGATCCTCAAGGCACAGAAAGCAACCCAGCCATAGGAAACCCCGATCGATGACTCTGGGCCCTGATCCTTGCCATAACGACAAGGGGGAATTGCTGTTTTATATCGCGTTCAAGAGAACCAGAGATACGATCCGCCCGCTCGTGGGAATGGCTCCTTAAAACGACATCCAGATCTACGATAAAACGCCCACCTGCCGTGCGGCTCAGGCATCTTTCAACTTTTTCCACCCTTTGAAGGGATTCAACGAGACGGATGATTTCTCGTTCTGATTTTCTATCAATGGCCTCATCCATTAGATCAAGCAGCGCCCGCCGCCCATCGATCCAGGTTGAGACCTAAATGGTCGCCTACAAGGCTGACGGCGACCAATGCCGTAGAAAGACCGTCCGCGAGATAGTCCTGTGCATCAGCGATCAGGGCGGGAGAGTTTAATTTTCGTCCCTGACGGAGTTGATAAAGCCCGAAGTCGATTGTTACGACGAGAGATGCCAACGCCACCAAACATCATCTTCTCTGTATAGCCCGGCAATTCGCTTATTTCCTCACGAACGCGCTGCGCTAGACCTTCATCATATGCCATATCTCCTCCTTCAGCCGGCTGCCGCGGCACTAGTAGATCGTTTCATTAATTTATTTACAATGTATTTGTGGCAAAATCGAAGT
>CAZIXY010000202.1:0-6149 GCA_964543315.1 uncultured Desulfobacteraceae bacterium
CGCCGGTCAAAGGGGAGTCATGTTGATAATGGACCCGGGAGATATTGTTAAGGAGCTTGACGGTAATGTTTCAAGGATTGTCCAATAATAAAGGTAATCCCACATGCAAGATACAAAAGAGGAGTAGAAATGAAAGAAATAGATGCCAGGGGGCTCGCCTGTCCGGCTCCGGTATTGCAGACAAAAGCAGCTATTGAAGAAGTAAACCCGAGTTTTATCAAAGTCATAGTTGATAATGAGGCTTCAAAACAGAATGTTTGCCGATTTTTAGAATCCCAGAATTTTAAAACCTCGGTACAAAATGAGGGTAACGATTTTCATGTTATCGGAAAAAGGGAAGGGAGTATTTCCTCCGAAGTTACAGCCCATGATAAATCAAAAGACGATATAAAGAAAATCATGGTTATGTTGGCCACGGATCGCATGGGCTATGGTGATGACGAGCTTGGGTTAAAACTCATGATTAGCTATATAAAGACGTTAAAAGAGATGGGAGATGAATTGTGGCGGCTGGTTTTCGTTAACAATGGAGTTAAGCTTACCATTGGCGATTCTGAGGTGCTGCCGGTTTTGAAAGAATACGAAAAGAGTGGACTACACATCCTGGTCTGCGGGACATGCCTGACCCATTTTAATTTGCTTGAAAAAAAGCAGGTAGGAGAAACCACCAATATGTTGGATATTGTCACAGCCATGCAATTAGCCGATAAGGTGATTAATATATAGTATCTGAATGAAAACCCACCAAAATGATTTGTTGGGTTCAACCTAACTTACTGAGCAAAACATTTTGAGGTACGCTCATCATGATCGAAATAGATATACCGGGTTTTGGCAGATTGCGGCTTGAGCACCTGATTTTAGATTATAATGGCACGATAGCTTTTGACGGCCAACCTGTTCAGGGGGTGAAAGAACGTTTAACCGCCCTTGCGCGAAATTTAGAAATTCATGTACTGACAGCAGATACATTCGGAGGGGTCGAGAAAAAACTCTCAGATATTCCATGCAAGATACATGTCTTACCGGTTGAGTCTCAGGATAAAGGCAAAATGAAATATGTAGATAGACTGGGTGCCGACAGGGCTGTATGCATCGGAAACGGCCGCAACGACGTTATGATGCTAAAAAAGGCGGCTTTAGGCATAGCAGTTGTGCAGGATGAGGGCGCGGCTGCCTCTGCTGTTTTGTCTGCAGACGTTGTGGTAACCGACATATTGTTTGCGCTTGACCTCATTACAAACCATATGCGTTTGACAGCTACCTTGCGCTCATAAAAGTCCTTCCTATCAGGTTCGGAATTTATGTGAAACTTTTTTTCATTATATTAATTAAGGAGGAATAACTATGGAAATTAAACAAAAGGTATTATTAATCGGCATTGCAGCCCTTTTACTGCTGGGGAACAGCTTTGCTATTGCAGGTGATCTGGACAGATTTTCAGGTGTTAAGGGAACCCTCAAGATTGCGGGAGGGACTGCCCATATCCCGGTAATGAAAGAGGCGGCAAAAAGGATTATGGGCATGAATCCTGATATCAAGATCACCATTGCGGGCGGTGGATCCGGAGTCGGGGTCAAAAAAGTGGGAGAAGGGCTGGTGGAAATAGGAAATACGGGAAGGAAGGCAACGGATGACGAGATAAAGAGATACGGACTGAAGATGTTCAAATTCGCCATAGATGGAATTGCCGTTGTCATTAATCCAGAAAACCCGGTGGTCAGAATGAATAAAAGTGAGATCATGGATATCTTTGCCGGAAAGACGAATAACTGGAAAGCATTAGGATGGAAGGACAGGGGAATTAATGTATATACCCGCGATGCTTCCAGCGGGACTCGTAAGGTATTCTGGAAAAGGGGATTGAACAAGGGGGAAATCACCAAATCCGCCAATTTTGTAAAATCCAACGGGGCCATGAAGGCGGCCGTAAGCGTGGATCCATACGGGATAGGCTATATCTCTGTGGGCTATTTAGACGACACAGTGGCGGCGGTCTCCTTAGACGGCGTTGCTCCAACTTTAGAGACCGTACGAAAAGGAAATTACAAAGTCGCACGGGGACTTTATATGAATACCAAAGGGGAGCCTGATGGATTGACCAGGCTCTTCATAGACTATATCCTGAGCGAAGAAGGACAGAAGATTGTAGCGGATAAAAGATTTATCGCGGTCAAATAGTGAAATCTTTTCTGGAAAAGTACGCCGAAAGGGGGTTCCTTCTCAGCGCTATACTCAGCGCCTCCGTAACAATTTTCATTCTCTCTTTCATGTTCCTGTTCAGTATACCCCTTCTCAAAGGAGGCCATATCGTTCAGTTTCTCAGGCTGGGATGGAACCCACATGACGGCAAGTTTGGAATATTGCCGATGATGGTCGGAACGGTAATAATCGCATTTTACGCCCTCCTTATCGCAACACCATTTGGAATAGGATGTGCCGCCCTCATTAGTGTTTTTTCCCGGAAAGGCTTCAGCAGCCTCCTGAGAAAACTCGTGGAGATTATGACAGGCATTCCGACCGTCATCTATGGATTTGTAGCTATATTTCTGCTCGTGCCACTAATCAGGGAGATCTTTGAGAAGGGAACAGGCATGTGTGTTCTAAGCGCCTCTATCATGCTGGCCCTGTTGATACTTCCCACGATTGTGCTGTTTATATCCGATGCCTTCAATTCCGTGCCCAAAAACTATCTCGATGCCGCGGACGCCCTTGGTGCAACCCTTGTGCAAAAGCTGATCTATGTCATCATCCCCTCGGCCTGGAAGGGAATAATCTCAGGATTGGTTCTGGCCGCCGGAAGGGCCGTAGGAGACACCCTGATTGCCCTTATGATTGCCGGCAATGCACTCCAGATTCCCAGGGGATTAGCCGATTCCGCCAGAACACTGACTTCCCATATCGCCCTGATAATCGCAAGCGACTACGAGAGCCCGGAGTTCAAATCCATATTCATATGCGGTCTTATACTCTTTGTCTTTACCACCCTGATTGTGCTTATTCTGAGATTGCTGGGTTATTTTGAGATCTTGAGGGAGAAATGAATCGGCCTGTTGAATATACGATTACCTTCTTTGCCTGGATATCCGGGATCATTCTTGTTGCTGCAATAGGAATGCTGATATCTTTTCTGCTCTATAAAGGTATCCCGTCCTTGAATCTCTCCCTGGTATTCGGTGAAACAAGCCCCCTGGACGCACTTCTAATAAGAAAGGAGGTGGTTGACGGTCTCTTTCCTGCAATAGTGGGCACGACACTCCTGGTTTTAACCTCCGTAATATTGGCCATTCCGGTCGGGGTTGCCTGCGGCATCTATCTCGCGGAATACTGTAAAACCAGGTGGAAGCCGTTATATAATTTCTTTATCGATGTCCTGGCCGGCATACCTTCTATACTGGTTGGCCTTTTCGGATTTGCGCTTTCGGTTTTTCTCCACAAACACCTATCCGAACATATCTATCCCTGTTTCTTGATCTCAAGTCTGGCCCTTGCGTGCCTTGTTCTTCCATATATTATCCGAACAACAGAGCAATCCCTGGGTAATCTGCCCTTTTCAATCAAAACAACGGCACTCTCCCTGGGCGCATCCAGGCTGCAAAATATCCTGTTTGTATTGATCCCCCATAACCTTTCAGGTATCATAAGCGGAATTATCCTGGCCATAGGGAGATGTGCGGAGGATACGGCGGTCATCATGCTGACAGGTGTTGTGGCCATGGCAGGAATCCCCCATTCCTTGCTTTCCCAATATGAGGCACTCCCCTTTTATATCTTTCACGTCTCTTCGAGTTATAATTCTCAGATGGAGTTGATGAAAGGCTTTGGGGCCTCAATAATTCTGCTTGCTATCTGCATCTGTCTTTTTACGATCTCCAACATACTGAAAAGGAAGGCGGCAAACCGATTTGCCACCCGTACATGAACAAAAGTCAGGCGTATGAAAAAGACAAAGATTAAAATAAACGGATTAAACTTCTTTTATCAGCAAAAAGCGATCTTGAAAAAACTTGAGGGCGAATTTGAGGAAAGAGCGATTACGACTATCATGGGTCCCTCCGGGATCGGCAAATCCACCTTTCTTATGGTTTTGAACCGGCTCTATGAGTCCATACCGAACTGCAGGGTTGAGGGCAAGGTTGAATTGAAACTGGATGGGAGGTATATCGACATTCATAAATTGCCTCTTACTACCCTGAGGAAAAAGGTGGGCATGGTGTTTCAGATCCCTAATCCTCTGCCCATGAGCGTATTTAAAAATGTTGCCTTTCCATTGAAATTATCGGGCATTAAAGACGGAAGAGTTATTGAGGAGAAAGTGGAAAAGGCTTTGAAAAATGCCTTTTTATGGGATGAGGTGAAGGATAGGTTAAATGATTCCGCACTTCAACTTTCAGGCGGACAACAACAACGGCTTTGCATTGCCAGGGCTATGATTATTGAGCCGCATGTATTGCTACTTGATGAGCCCACATCATCACTGGATATGGAAGCTGCCTTAAAAATCGGAGAACTACTGGAAGATCTTAAGCAAAAATGCACCTTGATCATTGTCTCCCACTACATGGACCTGACAAAAAGAATTTCGGACCGTGTTTTGACCCTAAAAGATGGAAGACTGGAGATCAGTTGAAGGCAGACCAAAAACGCCTATACCTGAAGTATCGGGTATATGCATTTTGCCAATTGAGATAAAATAGAAAATGACAACACCAGCTATTAAATTACTTAAGAAAAAAGGTATTAAATTTGAAATTACGGAGTACCTGCACGAGGAAAAGGGTGCCGTATTTGCAGCAAAGGCAATTGGATTCCCTCTTGAAAGGACGATTAAGACACTTGTCGTCGATCTGGGCTCCAAGGGTTATATTATGGTCCTCATGCCGGGTGACAAAAACATAGATCTGAAAAAGCTGGCTGCGGCCTTTTCAGTGAAAAGGACGGCAATGGCGGATACGGCAACCGCGGAACGTCTGACGGGATATCTGGTCGGGGGCATCAGTCCTTTCGGGACCAGGCAAACCCTGCCGGTGGTAATGGAACAATGCTTGTTTGAATTTGACAGGGTTGCTATAAACGCGGGCAAAAGAGGTGTCATGTTAATTATGGACCCGAAGGACATATTTTCGGTGGTAAACGGAAATTGCTTGGAACTGGCCAAAAACTGATTGGCTGTGCCGGATCTTGATCTTAGAGGTAAATACAATGACTGATCCAAAAAAACTTCGTCTCACGGAAACCGTTGCCGGGTCCGGGTGAGCGTCCAAACTGCCTCCAGGGGACCTGGACCGGGCTTTATGCGGAATGGAATTTCCAACGGATTCCAACGTGCTCGTGGGATTGGACAGCGCTGACGACGCAGGTGTTTACAAAGTCTCGGACGATCTTGCCATCATCCAGACTGTAGATTTTTTCACCCCCATTGTGGACGATCCTTACTGGTTCGGCCAGATCGCAGCGGCCAATGCCTTGAGTGATGTCTATGCCATGGGTGGAGATCCAAAGACCGCCATGAATCTGGTTGCCTTTCCTCTCAAGGATATGGATATGTCGGTACTTCGCCGGATCATCCAGGGCGGTTTGGATAAGATGAAAGAGGCAAGCGTTGTGCTTGTGGGAGGACACAGCGTGGAGGACAAAGAACTTAAATACGGTTTATCCGTCACCGGATTCATCCATCCGGATCGCATACTTACTAAGAAGGACCTCAGGGTTGGCGATCGTCTGATACTGACAAAACCGCTTGGTACCGGTATTATCAACACCGCCATTAAGGGCGGTCTGGCCTCTGCCGAAATAATCGAAAACGTCACCCGGCTCATGGCTACCCTCAACAAGGATGCGGCGGAAATTATGGAAAAATACCCTGTTCATGCCTGTACGGATATTACGGGATTTGGTCTGCTTGGTCATATCGCCGAGATGATCATTGACTCACCATTCGGAATCAGGCTTACCTGCAAAAACATCCCTATCATACCCGAGACACTCGATTATGCAGGGATGGGTCTTGTGCCGGCGGGAACATATAATAACAGGGCATTTCGTGAATGCATGGTCGACTTTTCCCCTTCCGTCGACCGTCTCTTACAGGATGTCCTGTTCGATCCCCAGACATCAGGGGGATTGCTCATTTGTGTGGATAAGGAAGG
>CAZIXY010000203.1:0-6106 GCA_964543315.1 uncultured Desulfobacteraceae bacterium
AGGGAATCAGGGAAGATCTACACCCTGATCAAGATGGATGATATAGCCAACCTCGGTGCGGTCAGGATCAGGCTGCGCTCCATGTTGGAAGCGGTAAGGGAAAACATGCACGATTTCAGGGGCCCAAAGGATGCGGGACAGAGGAGAAAAACGACCAGGGTGTTCATGCCGGAGGACAAAAACAGGACCCTCATCGCCCCCTACTTTTCGCCCTTTTATTCTCCGCTGGTTCCGGCGGCCTTCAGACCGTCAGGCTACCATGTGGACGTGCTTCCGCCCCAGGACAAGGCTTCTGTGGAATACGGCCTTAAAAATATCAACAACGACATGTGCTATCCGGCGGTCCTTGTGGCGGGAGATATTATCAAGGCGTTTAAATCGGGCAGATATAACCCGAAAAGCACATCCGTAGTCCTGACCCAGACCGGCGGTCAATGCCGGGCATCTTCTTATGTTTCTCTGATCAAAAAAGGATTAGCCGACGCAGGCCTGGATAATGTTCCTGTGGTGGCCCTTTCCACTGAAGACATAAACCTCCAGCCGGGATTTGTAATCGACGCGAAAGGGCTGGTCAAACGGATGGGGTTAGGCGTCATTTTCACCGATCCTCTGGCACAGATGTATTTAGCCACAGTTGCAAGGGAGGAAATTCCCGGAACTTCAAAGGCCCTGCATAGCAAATATCTCTCGGAAATGGCAGTGGGTATTGAAAGGGCCGATTATCATTACCTGCTAAGAGTCCTGGAAAAGGCCGTGCAAGATTTTAATAGAGTCGGTATCATAGATCGACCTGTTCCTAAAATCGGGGTGGTGGGCGAGATTTTTGTCAAATACAATTTTTTTTCCAATGGAAATATCATAGAATGGCTCTCTGAGCACGGTGTAGAGGTTGTGCTCCCCTGTTTGCAGGGCTTTTTCACGCAGAGGTTTGTTAATGAAGACTTCGATCAAAAGGCATTCTTTAAGCATTCTATTGTTGACAGCCTCAAACACAAGCTGATGTATATTTATGTAAGGTATCACCTTTCACAGATTAACAGGGTCATGCAAGGGTTTCGTTTCTACAGGAAGCCTTTTAACCTCAAAGACCTGGCTGAGATCACGAGCGAGGTGGTCAGTCTCGCCAATCAGTTTGGTGAGGGGTGGCTCCTGACTGCCGAGATGATCGCCATGCTCAACGAAGGAACCGGCAATATTGTATGTCTTCAACCGTTCGGCTGCATTTCTAACCATATCACAGGAAGGGGCATGGAGAGGAAACTCAAAGAGATGTTTCCTCATTTGAATCTGCTTTCTCTTGATATGGACGCCGGGGCAAGCGAAGTAAACATCTTAAACCGATTACATTTTATGATCATTGCGGCAAAAGAGGAGATGGAGTGCGGGACGGAAGTGGCGGCCAGTCCCTCAACGGCCCTGCCTTTTTCTTTTCCCCACGTATGGCCGGGATATCTGGCCAGATTTGACAGTTACGTATCACCGGAAATAGAAAAATGGAAATCATGGGTATCAGGATTGGGGTTGTGGAAAAAAGACCAAAGCTTGAAATAAACTGTTCTATGATTATTAAATTATTAATAGGCAGTATAATCATCAAAATATTACTTTTAAAGGAGGAACATCATGTTTGAACTTATTAAAAAAACCATGTTGACAGGGGTAGGGTTGGCCGCCATGACCAGGGACAAGGTCGAGGAACTGGCCAAGGAATTAACGGAAAAGGGCGAAATGACTGAAAAGGAAGGGAAAGAGCTGGTCGATGAGCTGGTGAAAAAGTCCGAGAAGGCAAGAAAAGACTTAGAGAAAAAGGTGGAAAAGACGGTTCGCAAGGTACTTGAAAAAATGGATATTGCCACCAAGAAAGATATTGACAAGATTAAGAAAAGGCTGAAACATCTCGAACAAAAAGAGACAGTGGACAAATAAATTATGTAAATTCTTAATTTATGCTGCTGTCACTGGTATAATTCGAAAGCGGAAGTTATCAATCTCAATTTTTGTAAGCCAGGTCTGAGCCAGGGATTGAAGATTTAAGTGAGCCTTGTTCAATAGTCAATCTTCAATCGACAATCTTCAATTAGTTAATTCCTGTTTGTTCGGGTTAGGGAAAGGAGGATGATTTGGTAATCCGCAAGATTGGCATTATTGGGCGTACTTATCGGCATATCCAGCGCTACCGCCAGATCCTCACGGTACTTTTTAAGTATGGTTTTGGAGATCTGGTGGACACCCTGAAGATAGAACAATACTTAGAGATCGGCCTCCAGATGGTCTCCCGCAAACGCAGGGAGAAGATAGAGACGCTCTCCCGACCGGAGAGGGTGAGGATGGCATTGGAGGAACTCGGACCCACGTTCATCAAGATGGGCCAGATCCTCTCCACCCGTCCTGACCTCCTGCCTGTACAGTTCATCACGGAGTTAGGGAAACTGCAGGATCATGTGCCGCCATTTGACTATGATCAGGTGAAAAAAATCATTGAAACGGAACTTGGCGCCCCTATTGAAGAGATCTTCAAAGATTTTGAGGAAACCCCTTTAGCTTCCGCCTCACTCGGGCAGGTCCATCTGGCCCGATTTTCCGACGGGGAGGATGTGGTTGTCAAGGTTCAGAGGCCGGGCATACGGAAGACCATTGAAGTGGACATGGAGATCATGCTGCATATAGCCACGCTCATGGAGAGACATCTTGAAGGTTGGGATATCCAGCGTCCTGCCAAAATCGTGGAGGAATTTGCCCGTACACTGGAAAAAGAACTGGACTACAGGCTCGAAGCAGCCCACGTGGAGCGTTTTGGCATGCAGTTCACAAGTGATCCCACCGTTTATGTCCCTAAAATATATCGGGAGGCCACAACTACGCGGGTTCTTACCATGGAATATATTAAGGGCATTAAAGGCTCCGATATAGAGAAGCTGGAAGAAGAAGGTCTTGACCGATGCAAGCTCGCCCAAACAGGCTTTGATCTGATTATGAAGCAGGTCTTTGTTCATGGTTTCTTTCACGCCGACCCCCATCCGGGCAATATTTTCATCCTACCCAATAACGTCATCTGCTACCTGGATTTCGGCATGATGGGCCGAATTGGGCGCGATAGCAGGGAGCACTTTGCCGACCTGATCATGAGTATTGTTCGCCGGGATGAATCAAAAGCCACAGAGGCCCTGATCAGGCTAACTATTTCGGATGAGGAACCTGACCGTATAACCCTGGAGAGAGACATCGCCGAGTTTATAGACCGGCATTTTTATCGCCCGTTGAAGGAACTGGAACTCGGGAAACTGTTGCATCAATTATTAGAGCTGACGGCGAAACACCGCCTCCGCATTCCACCGGATCAATTTCTGATGATAAAGGCACTCAGTACTGTTGAAGGACTTGGCAGGATGCTGGATCCCGATTTCGATGCTGTGGAGCAGGCTGCCCCATTTGTTAAGCGCATTCAGTTGGATAGGCTTCATCCCGGGAGAATCGCAGGGGATATGGCGGAATCCGGAGCCGAATTTATTCACTTTCTGAGAGAAATCCCCGGCGAGATCCGCGAAATTCTCAGGCAGGCGAGGCACGGCAGGATCAAAATGGAGTTCGAGCATCGCGGCCTTGAACCCATGCTTTCCGCCCATGACCGAATAAGCAACCGGGTCGCCTTTGCTATTGTCCTGGCATCTCTTGTTATCGGCTCCTCTCTTATCGTCCTTTCCGGCATTCCACCTAAATGGCACGGGATACCTGTTATCGGCCTGGCCGGTTTTATAATTGCCGGCGCAATGGGATTCTGGCTGCTGGTAACGATATTAAGGCGCGGGAGGATGTAAAAGAATAATGCTTAGAAGGAGATTGTAATGTCCGCATGGTCATGGAAATACACGGCAGAATCCGCGATACACGTGGTCTGGAACCTGGGGCTCATGTCTCTTGGCAGTGCGCTTTGCGCCCTGGCCATTAACGGTATCCTGATCCCCCAGCAATTTTATGGTGCGGGATTTGCGGGAGTATCCCTCGTCATTCATTACCTTGTTCCCACCCTGCCCGTAGCGGCGGTTTATTTCATTCTCAATGTGCCAATTTTTGCTCTGGGCTGGATGTATATGGGACGCCGTTTTTTCCTTTACAGCGTTGCCGGGATGTTAATTTTCACCAACGCTCTGGCATGGGTCCACGTTTCATTGCCCGTACATGATAAAATTCTGAGCGCCCTTATGGCCGGTATTATCATAGGTGTGGGCTCGGGGGTCATCTTGAGGTCCCTGGGGTCCTCAGGAGGATTGGATATTCTATCAGTCATTCTTCTCAAGCGTTTCTCCATCCGTCTGGGCACCACCATCCTGGCCTTTAACAGTTTTATACTTGGGGCTGGGGCTATTCTTTTCTCGCTGGATCGAGCCCTTTACACTTTAATATTTATATTTGTTAGCTCCTATGTTGTTAACCTTGTGGTTACTGGTCTAAGTCAAAGGAAGGCAGCCTTTATCATCTCGCCTCAATGGGAGCAGATTTCCCACGAGATTATGGATAAAATCCAGCGGGGGGTTACGATTATCGGAGGTCGGGGAGGTTACACAGGCCGTGATGAGCGAATCCTGTACACTGTCATCACGTTCCGGGAGCTATCACAACTCAAGCAATTGATCCGTGGTATTGACTCTGATGCATTTGTGGTTGTTACCAACACCCTGGAAGTTATGGGCCATCGCATCGGAAACCAGCCCCACTGGTAAAAACAGGTGATCCACCTGACATTCACAAAAGCCCTGACATATAACCATGAAACTCTTAAAGAAGAAACAAAAGCGTTCCAAAAAAATTGGGCTGGCCCTGGGAAGCGGCTCCGCCCGGGGATGGGCACACATCGGGGTGATCGAGGCCCTGAGCGAGGCTGATATACAAATTGATTATGTCGCAGGTACGAGTGTCGGCGCGGTGGTCGGGGCTGTTTACGCCTCCGGCAAGATACACTCCTTTGAAGAGGTTGTTCTCCAGCTTGACTGGAAAAAGGTTGTTTCTTTCCTTGATGTGGTATTCCCTAAGTCCGGGCTGATAGACGGTAACAAGATCGCTGATTTTGTACGTGCTCATGTTGAAGAAAAAAACATAGAGAATCTTCCACTACCCTTCCGCGCCATATCAACCGATCTTGCCACCGGAAACGAGGTGGTCTTTCAAGAAGGAGACATCATTGAGGCGGTAAGGGCAAGCATATCTATCCCCGGAATATTCACACCGCTTAGAAAGGATGACATGATCCTGGTAGACGGCGGTCTTGTGAACCCTGTCCCTGTGAGTGTTGTGCGGGAAATGGGGGCTGATTTAGTCATAGCGGTTGATCTTAACCATGACACTATTTGCAAAAAGGGTTCAAATAAAATCTCCCGCCTTGATTCAATAGCCAGCAATTCCAATAAACAAAACGAGCAGAACCTGGGTAAAAAGAAAAAAATATTGGAGGCATTGAACAAAAGGATCAGGTCACTTGATTTTCCTGCTTTGAACCGGATAAGGCACCGGGCGACAAGGGATCCGCTGCCGAATATTTTCGAAGTGTTGACCACCTCCACCCAAATCATGGAAGCACAGATTACAGCCACACGACTGAAGACCGAGCCACCTGACCTATTGATCCAGCCCAAGTTGGGACACCTTGGAATTTTAGATTACCACAGGGCTGAAGAAGCCATTTTTGAAGGATACAGGGAAACGAAATCATGTCTTGAGGCCGGCCCTCTCCGCTCATACCTCCAAGCATTAAAACGGCGGTGAGATTGTAACTATTGAAAAGTCAGAATTCAGGAGCCAGAATCCAGAATAGAAACCCACGGGCTTACCACATTGGCACGAATAGGTGGAACGAGGCTTTGAGGCCTTTTCGTGTACAAATCTACTTCTGCTCTCCTCCGTACAATTCCTTGACTTTTGCCCTGTCCGGCAAACCGTCTTCAAGCAAGGGAATATCTTTGACGAACTCCACGTATTGGGGCTTTTTGTACCGGGCGATACGCTCTCCCACAAAATCGATCAACGCCTGCGCCTCAAGGGTCTGCCCCTCTTTGAGCTGGCAAACCGCCTTGATCCCCTCTTTCCATTTGGGATCCGGCACTCCGAAGACGAC
>CAZIXY010000204.1:0-6094 GCA_964543315.1 uncultured Desulfobacteraceae bacterium
TGTTTTTATTCGTAGCGCAGACAATCGGCAGGGTTTGTGCGTGCGGCCTTGAAAGCCTGAAAACTAACCGTCAACTGAGCAATCAGAAGCGAAAGAACAGCCGAAAGAACAAAAATATGCCAGCTCAGGCTAATTCTGTAAGCAAAGTCTTGGAGCCAGTTTCGCATGAGGAAGTAAGATAAGGGCCAGGCTATGATATTAGCTATCAGAACCCACTTGGCATACTCCTGGGAAAGAAGCAAAATAATCCTGGAAATTGAAGCACCCAATACCTTACGAACTCCAATTTCCTTGGTCCGTTGTTCAGCAGTAAAGGCAGCCAATCCAAAAAGACCAAGACAGGAAATAAAAATTGCAAGAATAGCAAACGTGCGGACAATACCCATTTCCCGTTGCAAACTCCGGTAGAGCCGGTCGTAATCCTCATCCAGGAAACGGTATTCAAAAGGAAAAGAAGGATTGAATTTCTTGTATGTTTTTTCCAGAAAGCCAATGGTTTTCGGGACATTACCTGGGCTTAATCTTATAAACATATATTTGAATGGCATTAAATCAGGATTGTTTGTAATCATTATGGGCTCTATGGGGTAGGACAAGGGTTTAAAGTGAAAATCTTTAACGACCCCAATGATCCGCATATTGAAATCCCCTTGCCACAACCTTGTACCAACAACATTCTCCAATCCCATAATCTCGGTAAACCGCTCATTAATAACGACATTATAACCGCTGTTTGGGGTCCCAGGCTTAAAAAATTCGCCCTGGGCCATTTCTATTTTGAAGACCTTTAAAAAATCAGGATCTGCACAAAAATAGGTCACAAGAGGATTCACATTGGGGTCTCGCCCTTCCCAATCCCAGTCTTGGCCGTTCCAGTATATTCCTGTGGGTGAATGGGAAGTCAAAGACACGCTTTGGATGTCTGGATTCTGGAGCAGCTCGTGCTTCATAGATTCATGATTCTTTGACAACTCACCTTCCACGGGAATGTAAAGTAGATGTTCTTTATCAAATCCAAGACTTTTATTCTTCAAGTAGTGTACCTGGCTGTAGATAACAGTGGTTCCGATAATCAGCATAACTGAAAGCACAAACTGGATGACGACCAGACCAGTACGAAAAAGACGGCCTTTCATCCCCTGGCTTGTCGTTCCCTTCAGAACACTTACCGGCCTGAAAGCCGAAAGATACAAAGCCGGATAGCTTCCGGAAAGGAGCCCTGTCAGGAGTGTTACGCAAAAAACCCCGGCAAGGAGGACTGGATTGGCAAAACTGCTGATAAAGATAGGCTTTCCGGTCAACAAACGAAAAGCCGGCATAAAGAGCCAGATAAGAAAAAATGCCAAAAGGAGGGATAAAAAAGTAATCAGAGTGGATTCACCAAAAAACTGTCCTATTACTTGCTTTCTGTGTGCTCCAACGACCTTCCGAAGCCCAACTTCTTTAGCCCTTCTGACTGAGCGGGCTGTAGTCAGATTCATAAAGTTGATGCAGGCAATAATCAAAATGAAGAACCCGATCAGGGAAAATATTCTGATTCGCTGCATGCCTCCATAAAGATCAAGATAGATCTCCTTGAACGGATAGAGAAAAGGTTCACTGTTAGTATTTGGATCCGACTGCCGGATGCGGTTGAAGATCTTTTTATTGAATTCTTCCAGGGAAAAGTTGTCAGCCATCTGCACATAGGTGCGGAAGGCGAGATTAGCCCATGTGTCTGGATAATTACTTCTAAATAATTTCCTTGAAAAATCAAGTGGAACCCAAACATCAAACCTAATTGTAGAATTGTGGGGAATATTTTTCATAACTCCCACAATCCTGAAATCATACTTGTTATCCATTGTTATGGACTTCCCGATGGGGCTTTCATCTCCGAAATACTTGCTTGCTATTCGCTCGGAGAGAACCATCACATAAGGAGAGGAATAAACATCCCTTTTGTTCCCCTTGATAAAAGGGAATGTGAACAGGTCAAAAATTTCAGGATCGGCAAGCTGTATCCTTTCCTTAAACTGCTTGTCTTGGTATCTCATCAGATGAATTCCCTGTCCATTGTGGAACCTGGCAGCGTTGAGCACCTCCGGGTATTCGGCCTTCAAGGCAGGGCCCAGAGCCGGAACAGAACCATTAGTCTGCTCGGTTTCCGTTCCATAATGCTGATGCGTGCGGACAAGATAAAGCGAATCGGCTTTTTCATTGAACTTGTTGAAACTCAGTTCATCCTGCACCCAGATGAAGATCATTATGCAGCAAGCCATGCCGATGGCTAGGCCGGAGATATTGATGAAGGAGTAGCCTTTGTGCCGCTTGATGTTGCGAAGGGCCACCTTCAGGTAATTTTTAAACATCATAATATTTCTCCTCGAGCGCATTTTTCAGATAAATTTTAGCCAAATTATTCCTTTTGTTTCACCCTATACAACACATGACCGAGATATCCCGAATCATTTATTTCTGCAATGTACAATCCGGGTTGAAAATAGGCTTGTCTTTTGAGCATTGCCTCTGAAAGCACCTTAATAAGAGTTTCAGCTTCCCAATCTTTACTGTTGCTGTCGCTCAGCAAAACTGAACTGCCGCCTTCAATAATCTTTTCTAGGATTTCTCTTAAAATCATAAATGCCTCTCTCCAATTTTGTGTTTTAATTGATTCTAAAGTCTAAATTCTTTCTGGACATTTTCAGATACAATATGACCATCAAAAAGGTGGATAATCCGATGGCCATACTCAGCATAGGTTGGGGAGTGGGTAACCATGACAATTGTAGTGCCTGCTTCATTGAGTTCTCCGATAATTCTCATGACTTCTTCACCATGCAAAGAATCCAAGTTTCCTGTTGGTTCATCAGCCAGAATCAATTTTGGCCGAGCCACAACAGCTCTGGCCACGGCAACTCGTTGTTGTTGCCCTCCCGATAGCTGTTGAGGAAAATGATTCCTGCGGGCCATAATCTTCATTTGTTCCAGGACTTCATTGACCCTTTTTTTCCGTTCAGAAGAAGAATATTTAAGATAAAGCAAGGGAAGCTCAACGTTTTCATACACAGTCAATTCATCAATAAGGTTAAAACTCTGAAACACAAATCCGATATTTGCTTTTCTAAGGTTTGCCCGCTGCCGTTCAGAGTAACTCCCTACTTCTTCACCAAGAAAATAATACTCACCACTGGTTGGTTTATCGATCATTCCCAGCAGATTAAGAAGGGTGGATTTTCCACAGCCTGATGGCCCCATTATAGACACATATTCCCCTTCTTTGATTTCCAGGTTAACATTATTTAAGGCCGTTGTTTCAACTTCTTCTGTTCTGTATATTTTCTTAAGGTTTCTTGTTTTTATCATTTTTTTCTCCTTTTTTAATGATTTACTTGAGCACTAGCCTGTCCATGTTCCCAAAACTTTCATAAGAGGAGGTTATAACCTGATCTCCGGGTTTCAATCCCTCCAGCACTTCAAACATCTGGGGATTCTGACGCCCCAGCCTAATTTTTCTTTTAGTAGCTACCTTGGTTGATTTATCTAAGACATAAACCCAGTTACCTCCAGTCGTTTGGTAAAAACCTCCTCTCGGAAGAAGGATGGCTTCAGATACATCACTCAGTTCTAATCTAATGTGAAGAGTCTGGCCGCGGGTTATATCGGCCGGCTCTTTACCTATAAATTCCATATCAACTTCAAACCTGCCTTCTCTGACTTCAGGATAAATCTTCTTAACGGCCAAGGTATACGTGTTTCCCGCAAAATCAAATTGCCCCTTTTTTCCTACTTCCACTCGAGCAATATAATGTTCATCAATGGCAGCTCTAACTTTAAATCCTTCCAGAACGTCTATTTGCCCCAATCGTTCACCAGGAGACTTAGATTGCCCAATTTCTGCATTCAATGCAGTTAAATGGCCGGAAACCGGAGCTTTAATAGTTAGATTCTCCTGCTTTTGTTTGACTATCGCTAAGTTCTCCTGCATCCGTTTAAGCGAAGCCTCAATAGCTTCGATTTGACGCTGCCTGAACTCCAAATCATTTTTCTGACTTTCTATAGTCAGCTCTTTTTTCTTTTTTAAATACTCAAATTGATCTCTGGCCAGTTCAAACTGATGCCTTGAGATTAAATTATCTCTGATTAATTCTTTGTATCTTTCATAGATTCGCTTCTGCTGCTGAAGTTGATTTTCAACATCTGCCAATTCCTGGCTTAACCTAAGGCGGTACTGCTCCATAGAAAGACGGGTATTCCGCAAGTTATTGCTCTGCTGGAAGAGCTCAGCTTCTCTCCACATAATTTGGAGAAGAAGATTGGTGTTGGCCAGCTTAAGGATTTTTTCTCCTTTCTTGACCATGGAGCCTGCTTCAAGATAGATTTCCTCCACTCTTCCTCCCTCGACGGCATCAAGATATACTGTTTTAATAGGAAGAACATTACCTATAACAGGAATAAATTCCTGGAATGGACCTCGAGTTACCGTGGAGATTGTTAGCCTTTCTGTTTTCACGTTTAAAGAAGATTTGCTTATTCCAAAAATAAGCATGTAGAGAAGTGCAATTATAAATATTCCCAACAAAGCAAAGGCCGCAATTCTTTTGGGAGGCCATTTCTTTTTTTTGATTACTCGATCCATTCCCATTATTGTCCTCCACAACCAGAAAGTTCATCAGTTTTTTCATGCAAAATCATTTTAATCTCTATTCATAAAAAGCCATTACATGAATTCTAATGCAATAATTATGCCAGTCTCTTTTACTCAAAAAAAGACGTTTTCTTTAAATAAAGTGTTCGTTGGCGTTACATGGAGTGTCCGCTACCGCACAATCCCTAGCTTTTTTCCCAAATAATCATGCTTTCAATATTTGGCACAAGTTTTGCTTCATTCAATGAATGAGTGTTATGATTAATAGGCAAGTAGGCAGAAGAATGAATTAGAAAGGAATGTGATTATGGCCAAGAAAAAGGGAAAAATTATTATCATTGATGACGATGAAGATATCCTGCGAGCGGCTCGTTTATTTCTAAAACAACATGTAGCGGAAGTCCATACCGAGAAAACACCTGATATCATCCCAGAGCTGCTTAAAAATAATACATACAATGTCATACTTTTAGATATGAATTTTGCCAAAGGTGAAACTTCTGGCCAGGAAGGCTTCAGCTGGCTTCGGAAAATTCACGAAATTGATCCGTCAGTAGTAGTGATTTTGATTACAGCTTTCGGAGATGTGGAAATGGCAGTTAGAGCTATTAAGGAGGGAGCTACAGATTTTGTTTTAAAACCCTGGCAGAATGAAAAGCTACTGGCTACTGTATCTTCGGCCCTAAACCTTTACCAAACTCGTATCGAAGCCAATAATCTTCGTTCTCGTCAGGAACTGCTGAGTGCAGATCTTGATCAACCTTTCCACGATTTTATTGGCCAAAGCCAAGCTATGCAGAACGTATTTGATACTATACGTAAAGTGGCCAAAACGGATGCTAATATTTTAATCCTTGGCGAAAATGGTACAGGAAAGGAATTAGTGGCTCGTGAAATTCACCGCCACTCTTCTCGATCAGATGAAATCTTTTTATCGGTTGATATCGGAGCTCTGAGCGAAACTCTGTTTGAGAGTGAACTCTTTGGTCATGTAAAAGGGGCCTTCACTGATGCTAAAAAAGACAGAGCAGGAAGGTTTGAGATTGCCTCCGGAGGAACTCTTTTTCTCGATGAAATAGGAAATTTACCCTTATCCCTGCAGGCAAAATTGCTTAGAGTTATAGAAACACGCACTATAACCCGGCTTGGGTCTAATAAACCAATCTCAATTGATGTGCGGCTAGTTTGTGCTACGAACATGCCCATTTATGAAATGGTGAATCAAAAAAAATTCCGTCAAGATTTACTTTACCGAATCAATACTGTAGAAATTTCAATACCTCCTCTTAGGGAAAGAACCGAGGATATTCCACTTCTTATTGATCATTTTCTAAATATTTATTGTAGAAAATATAACAAGCCTCTCAAAAGAATTGCTCCTGCAAGCTTAAGGAAATTAGAAAGTTATCCCTGGCCAGGTAATGTGAGAGAACTTCAACATGTGATCGAAAGAGCGGTTATTATGAG
>CAZIXY010000205.1:0-1446 GCA_964543315.1 uncultured Desulfobacteraceae bacterium
AGGTCTGGCAGATGATGATGGGCTTTGACGGTTATAGCTTCTGCAAGCCCCATTCGGCCAGCTATACCATGGTAGCATACAAATCCGCATTTTTGAGGGCCCACTATCCTGCCGAATTCATGGCATCGGTAATTTCAAACGGCGGGGGATATTATTCCACCTTCGGTTATATATCCGAGGCAAGAAGGATGGGGCTGAGGGTCCTGCCTCCTGATATCAACGCAAGTGAAATCAAATATACGGGAAAACAGAAAGAAATCCGGGTGGGATTGATGCAGTTAAAGGACCTGCCCCGGGACACCATGGAAGACATCCTCCACGAGCGCACCAAAAACGGCCCGTTCCTCTCTTTTCAAGACTTTCTGAACCGAACAGGTCTCCATATTCATCTCCAGGACGTCAGGATCCTGATCAAGGCAGGCTGCTTTGACACAATAGCTAACGGCAACATGTCCAGACCCGGCCTGATGTGGCAGGCCCTTGAGTTCTTCAATCACAAAGAGAAAAAAAGGAACCCCACCCTCTTTGATCAGGCACAAACATCCGCCCCCCTAAGCCGATGTGTATTTTACCAAAGGCCCTATCCAGGGAATCTTATGCTCAAACATGAATCCGAGACCCTCGGTTTTATCCTTTCGGTCCATCCTCTGGATGTTTACCGTGACATGCTGAAACATCTTTCTTACATCCCTGCCAAAGATCTTGCTGACAAAGTAGGGAAACAGGCGATCACCATCGGATGGCAGATAACAGGCAAGACCGTGCGCACCAGGGATGGCGATAGCATGAAGTTCGTCTCCTTTGAAGACCCCACCGGCATCTATGAGACCGTCTTCTTCCCCAAACCGTATAACAAATATTGTCACATGCTGAATGCGACGCGGCCCTATATCCTGAAGGGAAAAGTGGAAGAGTCTTTCGGCGCCGTCACCCTGACGGTGGACTGGATGGGATTTCTGGACAAGGGAAGGGAAAATGGTCTTTTCCTTCCCAGGGCCTGTTCCTTTTAGTTGTGAATTGGCAAGAGTCTATGATAGATAATATTATTTTTGGCCACAAAATGGAAAAGCGCAAATCGCAATCACAGACCTATACCCGTTGGCTGGAAGACCTCAGTTTAAAGGATCTCCCCACCGTAGGGGGTAAGAATGCCGCCCTTGGGGAATTACACCGGAGCCTTAAGGAGGAAAATGTCCCTATTCCTCCGGGCTTTGCCGTGACTGCTGAGGCCTATCGAGACTTTCTCGCGGCAAACGCCATGGTTCCCAAAATAACGTCTCTTCTTGATGCCCTCCAAAAAGGCAAAAAGACACTGGAACAGACAGGATCAGCCATTCGCAAGCTGTTCCATGAGGCCCGATTTCCGGAAAAAATCGTTACCAAGATCTCAAATGCCTACCGGAACCTGTGTGGTCTCCGGGGAATCGAAAATATGGCTGTCGCCGT
>CAZIXY010000205.1:1546-6083 GCA_964543315.1 uncultured Desulfobacteraceae bacterium
CGCCGTTGCTATGCCTCCCGCTTCTCACCGGCGTAAGCATCGGGGACGGCATTGTGACGGGAGAGGTCTCACTGATCAGAAGCTACAAAGAAATCAGCCGATTCAAGGATTCAACCATCCTGGTTTCGGAAACAGCGAACACGGGATGGATAGGCACCTTGAGAAAGAAACAGGCCAAGGCCTTGGTGACGGATTTGGGTGGTAGAAACTCCCACGCCGCCATTGTCAGCCGGGAGCTGGGCATCCCGGGAATATTGAGCACACGCAGGGCAACAGAAATCTTAAAACCGGGCCAGATAGCGGCCATGACCCGGCTGGTCGGGATCCTTCACGATAAAGGGAGGCGCCTTAATATCATATGAAGTATATTCAACAGATCAAAGAGCCTGGTCCAATTTCCTGCGAAAATGGGAGTGGATGCCCTGTCCGTCAACCCGGAAGTTATTCCAAGGATAACGAGATGGGTTGCTGACGCTGAAAAGGCTATTTCCGAGTGAAAGGGTGCCGGGTCGTTTTGTAGCCCGGCCAAACGTGCATTTTTAACCTGTTGAAAAGGAGTTTCTTATGTTTATTTCTCTTATCCAAAAAAGAAGGAGCATTAGAAAATTTCAAAGAAAGCCGGTGGAAGCGCAAAAAATCGACACCCTGATTGAGGCGGCCCTTCGTTCCCCATCGTCAATGGGGCGGAACCCCTGGGAGTTTATCCTCGTCACCGACCAAGGGTTGTTGGAAGAACTCTCAAAAGCAAAAACACACGGATCATCGTTTTTAAAGAACGCTCAACTGGGAATAGTTGTCTGTGCGGACCCGGACAAGTCCGATGTGTGGGTTGAGGACGCTTCTATTGCTGCCATATTCTTGCAGTTAACCGCGGAGTCCATAGGACTTGCAAGCTGCTGGACACAGATGAGAGAGAGAATGCATGATCAGACAAAAACCGCACAAGACTATGTCGCTGAAATCCTGGATATCCCTCCGAATCTAAAAGTAGAATGCATTATTGCTTTTGGATATCCTGACGAGAGGAAACCCGCTCATGAAAAGGATGAATTGCAGTATGGCAAGGTATTCCTGAACATGTATGGAAAACCGTACGGAAGTGCTTCGTCTAAATAGTCACATTTTGGAGACTATATATCTCACCTACTTCATAAGGTTTTGAAAAACCTTGCCCCTTGACACGGAAGAATTAATTTTTATATTTTATGGCGCATTCCCACATTACGCTCAGCATTATGGATCTCAGGAGAAACAGGGAAGAAAGATGATCCAGGTCGAAGGTCTGACAAAATACTACGGTGCTCTTTGCGCAGTGGACCATATCAGTCTTGATATCCAGACGGGAGAGATCTTGGGGCTCCTCGGACCCAATGGCGCTGGAAAGACGACCGTACTGCGAATGCTCACCGGTTTTCTCCGGCCGACCGAGGGCACTATACGGATCAAAGACTACGCTATCGATGAGAAGCCCCTCGAAATCAAAAGGCTCATGGGGTACTTGCCTGAGTCCGCTCCCCTCTACCGTGACATGCTGGTCTATGATTATCTGAGCTACATTGCGGATATGCGTGAGATTAAGGCCGAGACAAAATTTGCCAGGATTCGCAAAATGGCGGAACTTTGCGGACTCAACGAGGTCATGCACCAGCCGATCGGCGAACTCTCCAAGGGCTTTAATCAAAGGGTGGGCCTTGCCCATGCCATGATGAACGATCCGGAGATTCTTATCCTGGATGAACCTACCTCGGGACTGGATCCCAACCAGATAGCCGAAATAAGGGAGATCATCAGAAGAATCGGTAAGGAGAAAACCATCATTCTCTCCACCCATATCCTCAGCGAGGCAGAGGCGACCTGCAACCGCGTGGTTATCATCAACCGGGGAAAAATAGCCGCCGATGGAAGCACCGATACGCTCGGGCAGTCGACGAGTCAGGGAAATCTGATCACAGTGGCCCTCCAAAATGCGGACATTGAGTCGGTGGAACGAGAACTCCTTTCCATCCGGGGCATCGAGGATATTTCCTTTGTCAACGAGCAGGAGGGTACCCTGGAGATAAGGATTGCATGCCGGCACACTGAGGATCTTCGAGGTGAAATCTACAAAAGTATAAAGAAGACAAATTGGGTCTTGCTTGAATTTCACCAGGAGACCCGATCACTGGAAAATATATTCAGAAGCCTCACCAAGGAGAACTGAAGTGCGACAGGTGACCCATATCTTTAAGAAAGAATTTAGAGTCTATTTCGTCTCCCCCATCGCCTATATCGTGATTTCGATTTTTCTACTGGTAACGGGCTGGTTTTTTTTCAGCGCCTTCTTTCTCTTCAATCAGGCAACCCTGAGGGGGTTTTTCGGCTTGCTTCCCATTACCCTTTCGTTTTTGGTCCCCGCCATTACTATGCGGCTTTTCTCTGAGGAGCTGAACGTGGGTTCCTATGAAATCCTCTTGACACTGCCGGTGACCTCTCTTGACGTGATTCTCGGGAAATTCCTGGCCGGTCTTGCGTTCATCGGGGCTATGCTTATTCCAACGATTGCCTATCCGATCACCGTTTCGTTCCTCGGTCAACTGGACTGGGGGCCGGTGGCAGGCGGGTACATAGGTGCCCTTTTACTGGGTGCCGCCTTTTCCTCTATAGGGCTTTTCGTTTCTTCCCTGACCAGAAACCAGATAATCGCCTTTATCACCGGCATGGCCATATGTTTCAGCCTCACTTTGATCGATAAGATGCTTTTTTTCCTGCCCCAGTCACTGCTTGGATTCCTCCAGTATCTTGGAGCGGATTTTCACTTTCAGAACATCTCAAAGGGCATCCTTGACTCAAGGGATATACTCTATTTTCTGAGCGTGAGTTTCATCGCCCTCTATGGAACATACATAGGTATGCAGGAAAAGCGATGAGGTAATTGGGAATGGGTCTAAAATCGAGATCGGAAACCTACATAAAGTTTTTCATCTATTTAGTCGTCATCGTCCTTATGAATATCGCCGGCACGACGCTGTTTTTTAGGGTGGATTTGACAAAGGATGGCATCTACTCGATCTCCGATGCCAGCCGACGAATGGTGTCCACACTTTCTGAGCCCCTCACCATCAACGTCTTTTTCACCAAGCATCTGCCTGCACCTCACAACAATACGGAACAGTACCTCCACGACCTCCTTGAAGAATACTCGGTCTATGCCAACCAGCACTTTAACTACCGCTTTTACGATGTGAGCCCCGAAGAAGGAGATATTCGACAGGATGCGAAGAAAAACCAGGAGTTGGCAAAGAACTATGGGATTTACCCGGTTCAGATTCGGGCCATCCAAAAAGACGAGGTCAAATTCCAGAAGGCCTACATGGGACTCGTGTTAATTCATGGAGACCTCATTGAGAGGATTCCCACAATTACCACCACAGAAGGGCTTGAATACACCCTGACATCTACCATTCAGAAACTGCACAACAAGATCGGCGCCCTGCTGAGTCTGCCGGAAAAAATCAAGCTTTCGCTTTTTCTCTCCTCATCTCTGAAAATCGTGGCGCCTTACATGCAATTAGACGAGCTCTCAACGCTTCCGGAGAAACTCGAGAAGATCGTGGAGAAGGTGAATGCGAAGAATTACGGAAAACTGCAGTTCGAATATCTTGACCCTTCCACGGAGAAAAACCTGGACGAGAGGCTGAACAGGTACAATCTACTGAGCCTCAACTGGCCGGAACTCTCAGGCGGAAAGGTACCGGCGGGTAAGGGTGTTATCGGACTCGTGATGGAATATGAGGATAAGGTACGAGAGATACCCTTGATACGTGTGACCCGGGTTCCTTTTATCGGCACACATTACGAACTCGTGAATATGAGGAAGATGGAAGAAATCATAAACGAGAATATTGAATCGATCATAGACATCAACGAGGATATCGGTTACCTTGCAGACCATGGCACTCTGAAGCTTTCAGGCGGACAATCTCCTGATCCCGGGAGGAAAAAGGATACCATTTCCACGTTTAACAATATCGTCTCCCAGGGCTATACCATAAAAGAGATCTCCCTGAAGGAAAACGCCGTATCCGACAGCATCAACTGTCTTGTCCTTGCGCGGCCCACGGAGTCTTTCTCCGACTACGAGTTGTTCCAGATCGACCAGTTTCTGATGCGCGGCAAAAATCTCGCGCTGTTTCTGGATGTGTTCGACGAAGTTGTTCCTTCAGAGACACAACAGAGAATGCCGGCGGGGGTTCGTTATGTTCCGATAAAAACAGGCCTTGAAAGACTTTTGAACCACTATGGAATCGGACTGAAGCGTTCCTATGTCCTGGACGAGAATTGTTACAGACAGTCCCTGCCAACCAGGTATGGAGGCGGCCAGAGGTCTCTCTATTTTGTCCCGGTTATAAGAAACGAGTTTATCAATAAAGATTTGGATTTCATGAAAAACATCAAAGCCTTGATTACCATGAAAATCTCTCCTTTGAACCCTTACCCCGCACGCATAACGGAAAACGGCCTGCAGGCGCACAAATTGTTTGCTTCATCCGGGAGATCG
>CAZIXY010000206.1:0-6072 GCA_964543315.1 uncultured Desulfobacteraceae bacterium
GCAATCCGAAGATGGTATTCCTGCCGTTGCTCTCGTGGATCTTTGACATCTTTAGTATCAACCAATAGCCATATCTTCTCGTGACCATCGGCATAAATTTCTTTGTTGGCTACCACACTCAGTGGCACAGTACAGGATGACCATGAACGGAACTGATCAATTACTGCCGCTTCCCTGTGAACGAGGATCTCCTCTGGGGGTATTGCCGGTTTTTCCTGCTTGATTTTCCGGAGTTTTTCCTGCCGCTTTTTTTCACGATTGACAATGGCCTCCGGTTTCGGTCGAGTCGATTCCTTGATCTCTGCCTTTGGCTCTTCGCAGCGAACCCAATCTACCTCCGGCAGTCGCAATAAAGCCATGGCATCCTCATATATATCCATGTTGCGACGGATCGGGATCAGGATAACTATGCCGTATTCCTTCTTACAAATAGATAGGGCTTGACCATCTAAAAAACCTCGGTCCAGAATTAGCCTTTTCATCACCCCCTTGCCAACGGTCTGCACAAACTGTTTGACAAGCTCATAAAGAATCGGGCATTCGTGATCGTTTCCCGGAACCACTTTCACTGCCACAAAGAAGTAAAAGTCCTGATTTCGGTTGGTATGCAAAAGCGTCACCATCTTGTAACAGCGCCGACGTTGGCAGTGAGCCTTCTGCGCGTCCGGCATATCCTCATATTGCTTTGAGCTGATGGGATGATTGTGCTGGTCAAAAAACAGTTTGACAGAATTCTCATAGTTGGGGTTGTCAGGCACAAAAAGGTAGGAGGCATCACCTATGAAAATGCCCTCCCTGTCAAAAGCCCGAGTGCTGCGAAAGATTCGCACTACCTCAGTGCAAAACCACCTCATTAAGACATCTGCATCCGTATCCTTTTTTCGGGGGGTGGGATAGGTTCGGGCAAGGTTATCGAGAATGGCTTTGGCCTTTATGAATCGAAAAAAATCAGCCTCATACACCTCGCTGGCAGACTCTATGTAGTCAAACTCACCATTGCCAAGGTCCTGCAATATAAGGGGTTTATTTTCCTCGAAAATTACCAGGTCCATCTAAATCCTCATCGAGAGGTTGGTTTCTTTCTGGAAACAGGCATATCTTCCCGGCGTATAGCCTCCATCTCATCCATAACCTGAAGCATTTTCTTGTGTAGCTCGATGAGCCGTACCCGAACGCGTCGAAGTTCCTGATAGCAGTGCACTTTACTCTGCACCTCAACGAGAAAGCCCCGCGGAATTGCGCGCAATTTGGTTTTGCCCTTCTCGCTTGCGCTTAAAACCATGCGATGATGGAGTTGGCCCTTAGCGCATTTACACCCCGGTTTTCCACATTTAGTCTTCAGTTCATAGACAGATCCTTTGATCACAGGCTTATCAGAAAAAAATGACTCCCTTTAAAAAAATATTGTGTTTATTTGAAAGCGGGTGGTTAAATGGGTTGAATGACGGTCTGAGGCTGATTTACGACTGGCGGTGGTTGGTCAACGTGGCAGGATTCGCTACTGTCTGAATCACAGGGATAGGCATCCGGTTTAAGGCGGTGAAAAACATCATGAGTCCCAGCTGATACATAGCGAATGGACAGTTTTTTCTGGTTGGAGCCTTCAGCTATCAGTTGACAGCCAAAACCTTATTTTTTGTCTTTCATACGTGATTGCTGACAGCTCGGTTGTCATTGAGAAGAGTGCCGTTCCAATCATTGACCGGCAGTGACAAAAAACGCAACCCTCCCTAAGAGAGGATCTTTATTCCCCTGTAGAAATATAAGGATTATGAGGCCTTTTCAAAAAAAAGGGCGCCTCACCCTAAAGGTGAGGCGCCCTGGCAACACTGACAAAAAAACTACATCCTGTTTACGTTTTTCGCTACAGGCCCCCTATCACTCTCTTCAACATCAAAACTCACCCGCTCGCCTTCAGCAAGCGTCTTGAATCCGGGCGAATTGATAGAGGAGTAGTGCACAAATATATCACGACCCTCGTCCTGTTCAATAAAACCATACCCCTTTTTTTCACTAAACCACTTCACGCTTCCTTCAGCCAAAGCCCCGACCTCCTTTCAAAAAATTCTATAATGATCCCAAGCCTAAACAAGGTCGTTACTCCAGCAAACAAACAATCCCTCAGAGCAAAGCCGACCCGCAAACTTAGCCGGGCCATTAACGCCAAGACGATAGCACACAGACTTATAACAGGTCAAGTCAAAAAGCCGAGTCCGTCAATCATTTATGTCCGCTGCGGAAATAGCCTCACGCATCAATCTTATAGTCTTTTCGTAATCTTCACTGTAAAAAATAGCAGAGCCCGCCACGAATACGCTTGCTCCGGCCGAATAAACCTGTCCTATGGTCCCCGGGGCGATTCCACCATCAACCTCGATCTCAACGTTCAAACCTCTTTTATCAATTGTTTCTTTTAACCGCCTTATTTTCGGGACAACCGCCGAAATGAATTCCTGGCCCTCAAAACCGGGATTTACCGTCATCAACAGCACCATATCCAGTTCCTCCAGGATATATTCGAGGCAATCCAGCGTGGTAGCAGGATTCAAAGAAACACCCGACTTCACACCTTTTTCTCTAATATGGTGGACCGTCCTGTTCAGGGGGTTGACCGTCTCTGCGTGGATCGTGAGAATGTCGGCTCCAGCTTCTGAAAATTCATCAATAAAACTGTCCGGGTCCGAAATCATCAAGTGGACATCCAGGGGCAATTTCGTAACTCGCCTGACGGCCTTAACGACCAGAGGGCCAATAGTTATATTAGGCACGAAGTGTCCATCCATAACATCGATATGGATGTAGTCGGCCCCCGCCTTCTCCACGGCCTTAACTTCTTCGCCGAGCCTGGTAAAATCTGCCGAAAGAATCGATGGTGCTATTTTTGCCATTGAGGTTCCTCCGTAGTTGTAGTCATTATGAAAATTTATATGTGAATCACTGCCAAAGATATGATGAGCATTCGTCGGTCGTAATTAATCAGCTATTCAGGTTGAAGGCTGAAGACTGAAGTGACCTAAAAGTCTTCAGCCTTCAGTCTATACACCTCTTTTAATAAACAGCGCGCCGAAAAAACCGTCCGTTCCATGAATATGAGGAAAGGTCCTGTAAAAACCCCAATCATCAATCAAATCGTGCCCCCAGGGGGGAATGCGCGCCTTCAGATCCATAAGGGCCATTTGCCTGTTCTTTTCCAGAAAACCATGGACTACCTGATCGTTTTCATCCCTTGAAATCGTGCAGGTCGTATAAAGCAACCTGCCACCCTTTTTTAGCATGGTTACCGCATTATCCAAAATATTCTTCTGCACACAGGCTAATTCTTCAAGATCCTCTTCACGTTTGTTCCACTTCCCGTCAGGATGCCTGGAGAGAACTCCCAGGCCCGAGCAGGGCCCGTCAACCAGGATCTTATCAAAGGAAACATTAGAGTGAAATGAGGTATCAGCACCGGCATCTGCGACAACCGCGCTCATACATCCGATTCCAAGGCGGCCGGCGTTTTTTGAAAGCCTTACAAGCCTGCCGTGGTTTATATCAAGGGCCACTATTCGCCCTCTGTCTTTCAGGAATTCCGCGAGGTGAGTTGTCTTCCCTCCCAGACCTGCACACATATCCAGGACAGCTTCCCCCTTTTTTGGACAAAGGAGATAAGAACAAATCTGGGCGGCCTCATCCTGTACCTGAAACAGTCCTTCCCTGAACGAGTTCCATTCGTTAACAGGTCGCCCGCCTACACCTTCAATACGCAACCCAACAGGTGCATAGCGGGTTGCATTTCCAACGACCCCTTCCCCTTCCAAACGCTTTAGCAAGCCGGGCCTGTCTATCTTCAGGGAATTGCTTCGGATTATGAGATCCGGTATCCGGTTTCCCGCTGCAAGGAGGCGCTCAGTTGAATCGATCCCCAATTCCCTGATCCATTTTTCCACAATCCATGTGGGATAGGAATGAAAAACAGACAGATACAGGACCCGGTCTTTCTCCGCGTCGGGATAAGCGATCTGATCTTTCCGTCGGCATACATTCCTCAGAATGCCATTGACAAATCCGGCCACATGCTTCCGGCCCTCAGCGGTTGCCTGTTTGACTGCCTCATTGACCGCGGCGGATTCAGGCACTCTGTCCATAAAAAATATTTGATAAAGGGCAAGACGCAGGATGTTCAGTACTGGAGGTTCAATCTCCTTGAAAGGAAAGTGTACAGCCTGTTCGATTATCCAGTCCAACCGAAGTTGCCATCTCAAGACCCCCTGAACCAGATGAACAGCAAAGGCTCGATCCCGTCCTTTCAAACGCGGTTCCTGACGGAAGGCCTTTTCCAGGTATCGTTCCGCAAAACCGGGTCTGCGATTCGGGCTATTCAGCGCTCTTAGTGCCAGATCCCTCGGTATCGCCGACTTCATAATCCAAAAAGGTTGTTATTCCCTTTTCAACCAGATCCAGATCAACGTCCGTGTCATAACAGGGTCCAAAAGGCCGCATGTTAAATATTCCGAAAACGGGGATCGGGTATGTATCCTGAATGCCGCTGGTAAGATCCCGCTCACATGCCACAGCGACTATGACCTCAGGCCTTTTCTCTACCACGATTTTTCTCGCCAGGGTTCCTCCGGTTGCCACCGCCACGGGGATATGATACTTCTTCGACAGGGCAACCAGGTCTTTTATCTTGCACTTTCCACATGCCTGACAGTTCTCCACATTCCCTATAATCCTTACCTTGCACTCATGAAACTGGAGGCAGTGGGGAAGAAGGAGCAGAAGCCTGTCAGGTTTCACCCTCCTGGCTTCGGCAAGAACCAATTGATTGTTTATGGCAATAAATGATCTCCGGGTTTCCTCCTTGGTAATGCCCAGGCATTTACCCACAAATACGAGCAATGGGAAAAGTATCCGGATAACGACGCCCCGTATACGCCGATTAAAAAACAGGTTCTGTCCGCGAATAATGGTGAATACAAGGGTCAGGGCACCTCCCAGTGCGAAAAGGACAACCCCGGCAAAAACGACTGCTAAAACAAGCGGAAGACTTGGGTGAATATTGGTCAGCCCCACATAGGGTACCCACCAGAGGAGAAACGCCAGACCAACCAGGACGATGCATGTAACGAGTAAAAGGAAAACAAACGTCCTTTTCTCGGGTCGCTGTGAATCTTTAAGCGCTCCCGTTTCGCCTGTTTTGGAGGATATCGGCAGGTTCACCTCTTGAGACAGGGCTTTTGATGGATTTGATGACCCTTTCATGCTCCCAGAACCGTTCCTGTATTAATGGGAAATCCTCTCAGGAAAGCACCGGCAATAAGCCTCTTCTTTCCGGGGATCTGCAATTCCCTGACCTCGACAATTCCCTTGGATGTTTCCACTTGAAGCGCTCCGTCCTGGTGACCTGCAACCCTCCCCGGCACACCATCACTCCGATCTTCATCCGCAACCCTTGATGAAAAAAGCTTGATCTCCCTTCCCGCAATCATTGTAACGGCCCCCGGCCAGGGATCCAGGGCGCGGATGTGAGCCGATATGGCTCTTGCCGGCCGGGTCCATTTTACCACAGACATGCGCCGATCAATCTTCGGCGCATAAGTTGCCCTGGAATGATCCTGCGGTTCCTCCCGCAAACGGTTGTCTGCCAATCCTTCAAAGGTCTCCAGCAATAAGTCGCCGGCAAGCACGGAAAGACGATCATGAAGCTCACCCGCTGTCTCTTCGCGGCCGATCGGCAACTTCCTCTGGAGGAGAATCGGCCCGGTATCAAGGCCTTCATCCATAACCATGGCCGTCAAACCGGTCTCGGCTTCATCATTGAGGATGGCCCAATGGATGGGGGCGGCACCTCGATATCGTGGCAAAAGGGACGCATGGATATTTATGGCTCCCAGACGGCTGGTTTCCAAAAGGCCCTTTTTCAGGATCTGACCGAAAGCTACAACAACGAGGATATCGGGCTTAAGACTTCTCATCACCTGGCAGAATTGTTCGTCCGAGGCCTTTTCCGGCTGCAAGACGCGTAAACCGGCCTTCTCCGCCGCACGTTTGACCGGAGAAGATACAACCTTTCTGCCTCTTCCCTTGGGT
>CAZIXY010000207.1:0-6071 GCA_964543315.1 uncultured Desulfobacteraceae bacterium
CGTATAGGTAAAAACACTGAAAGGATAGGCATCTTAAGCAATGCTATTCATTCCTTCAACGGGCCAGCTGCAAAATTCCAGGAACACTATCGGCATCCAGAGCAAAGGGTGAGTGAACTGGATATGGAATTGAGGGACAGGAATCGGGCATTAGAAAAGGGTTTGAAAGAAAAAAAGGAGATTCTCGAGAGTCTGCCCTACGGTGTTGTTTTTGTTGACATGCAAGATAGGATTACCGATTTCAACAGGGCTGCAGAAAACATAACAGGATTCCTATCAGAAAAAGTCACAGATAAAAACTTTGTAGAGATTTTCAAGCCGGAGTTCTTTCATCAATTCCATCTAAGTTGTGGATCTCTCAAGGAACTTCGGAAGAGTGTAGATGTTGAGGGAGAAATTTATCGCAAAGGCAAAGAGACCCTGTATTTGAACCTATCGATTTCACCAGTAAAAAATTTGCAGGGTGAGAGAGTGGGCACGGTTATTTGCCTGCAGGACATGACCCGCATAAAAAAGCTGGAAGAACAGGCAAAACGTGCCGATCGGCTTAACGGTATGGAAAAGATGGCAGAGAAAATAGCTCATGATATCCGGAATCCTTTAGGAAGTATTGAGCTCATTGCCAGCATCCTGAAAAAGGATTTGGAAGACTTCGGAGAATTGAGAACACTTGCCGAGCAAATCTCCTCCGGAGTGCAAAATATTAATAATATTGTGTCAAACCTATTGCTATTTATCAGCCCAAAACAGAAGCCGGATCTCCAGGCCATTGATGTCAGAAATGTTCTTGATGACTCTTTGTTTTTTACAGGTCATCTATTTAAATCGAATGAAGACCTTGAGGTTATTACAAGTTATGCATCTAAGCCTCTGTTGATGCTTGCCGATCCTGAATTATTGAAACAGGTATTTCTTAATATCATTCTTAATGCCATCCAGGCGATGCCGGATAACGGAAAATTAACGATTTCCACGATCGAAGTAAACGATCAACAAAAGATGCAAAAGTTTGCTGAGATTAGATTTACCGATACCGGCATAGGGATACCAAGTGAGAATATAGGCAGAATTTTTGATCCTTTTTTCACTACAAGAAAAAGGGGCGCCGGATTAGGGCTGACCATTGCTCACAACATCACAAAAATCCACTGTGGTACAATTGATATCAGCAGCTCAACGGGTGAAGGGACGGTATGCAAAGTTACCATGCCCTTATGGGATGGGGTCAAGTAGGAATTGTGCGGAATGCGGGCTGAGAAACAACTGACCACAAGTTGCGTATAGCAAATCCTGAATCAAATAGGGAGCGTAATAAGATGCCGGGACAATCTATATTGGTTGTGGATGATGAACCGGATATGAGAATAGCGCTCACTCATGCGCTAAGCCGCAGCGGGCATATAGTTGAGACTGCGTGCAGCGGATATGAAGCTCTGGAGAAATTTAAAAGGGAGGAATTCGGCTTAGTCATAACTGATGTAAAGATGCCGGAAATGTCCGGAATAGAAGTTTTGGAAGAAGTAAAGGAATTGTCTCCCCAGATTCCTGTTATAATGATTACCGGTTATGGAACCGTCAACAATGCCGTGGAAGCGATGAAGATAGGTGCTTCAGATTACATACTGAAACCTTTTGACTCCGAGATTTTAGAAGCTGCCGTAAAAAAAGCCTGCGTAAGCCCAAGGGAAAAAGAAATCGGTGAGATTTATTCAAGCCTTAATTCAGAAACCAAGAAGATTATAACCCAGGATCCAAAGATGCTCGAAATTTTGAACTTAGCAAAGAATGTAGCTTCCAGCAATGCTACTGTTCTTATCTTGGGAGAGAGCGGAACAGGAAAGGAATTATTATCATCGTATATTCATCAACACAGCAGGAGGAAAAATGGACCATATGTTGCCGTGAATTGTGCTGCCCTGCCGGAAAGTATTGCTGAAAGCGAACTCTTCGGTCATGAAAAAGGCTCTTTTACCGGAGCAGCAGCGAGGAAGATGGGTAAATTCGAACTCGCTAATCATGGTACTCTCCTTTTAGACGAGATAAGTGAGATGGCCATGCCTCTTCAGGCTAAACTCCTGAGGGCCTTACAGGAAAGAGAGATTGATCGGGTTGGAGGGAACAAACCCATACCAATTGACGTCAGAATCATTGCTATCAGCAATACTGATTTGAAAAAAGCTGTGAAGGAAGAAAAGTTCAGGGAAGACCTTTTTTACAGAATTAACGTAATCCCGCTTATTGTTCCTCCTTTGCGGGAGCGTAAGGGTGACATCCCTTTGTTGGCAAAGCATTTTTTGCAGAAATACAGCTTAGCAAACAACAAGGGGATTTCGGAGATATCTGAGGAAACCATTTCTCTTCTTCTTCAGTATGAATGGAAAGGGAATGTGAGGGAGTTTGAAAATACAATTGAAAGAACTGTGCTTATGGGGCAAGGAAAAACGCTTTTGCCTAAACATCTGTTTTTGGAAGATACGGAGAACGAGGGAGATGAAAAATTTACCATCAGGGCAGGGTTGTCTGTAAGGGAAATGGAGAGGAAGTTGATTTTTCGAACATTAAAAGAGGTAAACGGGAATAGGACACATGCAACAAAGATGTTGGGCATCAGCATAAGGACATTGAGAAACAAGTTGAAAGAATACAGAGAAGAGTATCAGGCTTCATCAGAAAACAATTTGGTATGAAAGTTGTTTGATAAAACATGCTACCTTGCAAGCATTTCAAAAATTCAGAGAGCAAAAATAAGGAGATTGAATAGTGAATATATTCGGCGGGATTATTCCGGTTTTAGAAAAGGTTTTAGACCTCAGATCCATGAAGCATAATTCAATCGTTTCCAACATTACCAACATGGATACTCCGAATTACAAGGCTTTCGATTTTATTGTTGAAGAAGAACTCGAAAAAACGATGAGGGGAAGAAGATCTTCTGAGCTTCAAAAAACCCAGCCGGGGCATTTTCCCGCAAGAAGAGTCCGTATGGATAGTATAAGACCGAGAGCTGTCGGTTCAACCGGTTTTGCGCATAGGGCTGATGGTAACACAGTGGATATTGATAGGGAGATGGCAAAGATGGCTGAAAACAGCTTGATGTATAATGCCTCAGCCCAAATCCTGTCGAAAAAATTTCAAGGACTGAAAAATGTTATTGAAGGAGGTGGAAAATAGAAATGAATTTCTTAGATGCACTTCACACAAGCTCTTCAGGATTGAGTGCTCAAAGGGTCAGAATGAACGTGATTTCCAGCAATTTGGCAAATATAGATACTACACGAACACCACAGGGCGGTCCATACAGAAGAAAAGATGTGGTTTTTGCGGCCCATCCTGTTCGCCGGTCTTTTCAGAATACTTTGAGATCTCAAATGTCCGGCAAATTATCTCAAGTCAGTGTTTTAGGAATTATGTATGATCCCAAACCCGCCAAAGTAAAATATGATCCACAACACCCGGATGCGGACGAGCGTGGATATGTGGCCATGCCGAACATTAATTTGGTAGAAGAAATGGTCAATATGATATCAGCTACCCGAAGCTATGAAGCAAATGTGAATGCTATTAAAGCTACGAAGGATATGGCTCTAAAGGCTCTCGAGATAGGGCGTTAATGAGGTTATTAACCATGAAAGACATTGCGATTCAAGATAGAGTAGACACGGTAATTGGTTCTTATATAGACAGGAAAAGGGGACCGGATGTCAAAGAAAATTCCTTTAGTGAAATGTTGAAGAATTCGCTGAGCGAGGTAAACAAACTCCAAAGGGACGCGGATCTGGCTATCCGGGAGATTGCAGCCGGAAAAGACAAAGATATACATCAAACAATGATTGCCCTGGAGAAGGCTGAAATATCCTTTCAGTTTATGATGCAGGTGCGCAATAAGATTATATCAGCCTATCAAGAAGTTATGCGAATGCAGGTATAAGGAGAAGAGCACAGATGGCGGTTAATGATTTTTCCATTCAGCTTAAAACTTTATTCAAGACCATGTCCCTTGGCAAAAAAATGGCATTCTTGGCAATTATAGGTGCAACGCTAACAAGTTTTGTTCTTTTGATGATGTGGACGGGAAAACCTGATTTTCAGCTTCTCTATTCCAATTTGCCTCCGGAAGACGCGGGAAAGATATTGACAAGCTTGAAGGATCAGAAAATCCCTTATCAGATCTCTTCAAACGGGAGTTCAATTCTGATTCCGAGAGAAAAAGTATATGAGGTGAGGCTGGAGTTGGCTTCCCAGGGTTTGCCACAGGGAAGTGGTGTTGGTTTTGAGATTTTTGATAACACAAAGCTTGGAATGACTGAATTTGTCCAGAACGTAAACTATCAAAGGGCATGCCAGGGAGAGTTATCCCGGACCATAAATGGGTTTGAAGAAGTTGAAAGCTCAAGAGTCCACATTGTTATGCCTTCAAAATCTCTATTCGTAGAAAAGGAAGAGCCTGCAACAGCTTCAGTGGTCCTGAAAATTCGTCCCGGCAGAATGTTGAGTAAGGATCAAGTGCAGGGGATTGTGCACCTTGTCTCGTCCAGTGTTTCCGGCCTGGAACCTGAAAATGTAACGATAGTGGATAATTACAGTAGGATGTTAGCTGGACTTAAAGGGAAATCGCCGCTGGGACACATCAGCTCGGATCATTTTGAATTTCAAGAAAAAATGGAACGGAGTCTGGAGAACAAAGTAAAAACAATGCTGGAGAAAGCATTGGGTCCTGGTAAAGCGATCGTCAGGGTTTCATGTTATTTGGATTTTATGAGACGTGAAAAGACAGAGGAGAAGTATCAACCGGATAATAAAGTGGTTCGCAGCGAACAATTATTTAGCGAGACTTCGAATAGAACAGAGGTCACGCCAATGGGTGTCCCGGGTGTGGCTTCAAATATGCAGAATGGAAACATCCCGTCCACAGCAAAAACCAGCAACCCCGAGTTTAACAAACAAGATCGAACTGTAAACTATGAGATAGGAAAAGTTACGAGCCACATTGTGGAGCCGGTTGGTAAACTGAAAAAATTATCAGTGGCTGTTGTTGTAGATGGAACCTACAAAACTGTAAAAAACAGAGCAGAAAGAAAGAAAAAAGGCGAGTGGGAGTATATTCCCAGAAGTCAAGAGGAAATGGAGAAACTCGAGAAAATCGTTAAGGGGACAGTTAATTTTGATTCCACAAGAGGAGACCAGGTGGAAATAGCAAATATTCCTTTTGAGACCGCCGAATTGAGACTGGCTGAAAGCGAAAAAGGGATGTTAAATGAAAAGGAAGGTTGGATATCCAGCATAAAGCATTATATGCCCTCTATTAAGCAGGTTGTTTTAGGCGTCTTTTTTCTCTTTGCCTTTTTATTTGTTGTGCGGCCGTTAGTCAGGTGGCTGACATCGGCTTCAGTTGGAGACACTGATATGCTAAAGCAACTTCCCATGACCATTGATCAGATTGAAAGGGGATATGGCGAAGGAATCAAAAGCCTTCCTTTCAGCGATAAGGCATCCCAGTTGATTGCGAAAGACAGCCAAAAGGCAATTCAGTTAATGCGGAATGAATGGCTCAACAAATAGATGGAGAAATTGAGCCATTGGTTTGATGTTTTAATCTATATATAAATAAACAGTTGAAGGTAGAAAGAGCAATCAAATATGGATCCAAATAATCTGCCGGGCTCTTTAAAAGCAGCGATCCTTATTCAATCTTTGGGGAAAGACGCCTCTCAAAAAGTAGTCAACAGTCTAAGCAACGCGGAAAGAGTACTGATAGAGGGCCATCTTTCCCAGATGGGAATGGTATCGCCGGATCTTATGGAAAAGGTGGCGGCGGAGTTTGGCGAGATGGTAAAAGCCGCAAAAGATAATCGGTTTAAAAATGGCCTCGTGCCCGGTGAGGATCAGACGGATGTAAAAGCGGAAGAACAAGTAAAAATCTCAAATATAGACGCTATTCAGTCTTTAGAGCCTGATCGTATCACAGCATTAATTAAAGACGAACTTCCGCAGACTATTGCCATAATTCTTGCGCACATTAAAACGGAAGTGGCCAGCGAGGTTTTAGCAAAGCTTCCGGAGAATATACAAGC
>CAZIXY010000208.1:0-6032 GCA_964543315.1 uncultured Desulfobacteraceae bacterium
GTGCGGTATCTGTGCTGGAATCTGTCCGGCAAAGGCATTCCAGGTGAATAATTTTAAGGACGACCAGATTGTGGCGATGATTGATGCCTTTACGGAACCGAAGATCGGCGGATACTAAATTGTAAAACGGGGGGAATAGATAAATGGCTGAACAACATAGCACCGCGGTCCGGGAAGACGTTCAGGGAGTGGAGCCGGTCCGTGATATCCCTGATGGATGGGAGCCCAACATCCTTGCGTTTGCCTGCAATTACTGCGCGTTTGCCGCGGCCGACCTTGCCGGCGTGATGCGGCTTTCCTATCCCAGTAACGTGCATATCATCCGGCTGCCCTGCACCGGCAAACTGGACCATTTCTATGTGCTTCGGGCCTTTGAGAGAGGTGTTGACGGCGTTTTCGTTGCCGGGTGACTGCCGGGACAATGTCATTTCCTGGATGGAAACACAAATGCTGAAAAACGCGTGAAATATCTAAAGACCCTGTTGATAGAAGTGGACATTGATCCTGATCGCCTGGAAATGTATAACCTTTCCGCTGCCATGGGCCCCAGGTGGATGGAAATCTGTACGGAATTCACTGAGAGGATAAAAAAGTTGGGTCCGTCCCCCATCTGGTGGGCGGATCATGACCGTGAAACAAAGGAGTCAAGCTGAATGATCGTAGGAAAGCAGAAATCTCTTGAAGAGATATGGGAGATGGTCAAAGACTACAAGAAGGTTCTCGTGTTTGGATGCAATACCTGTGTGGCCATATGTCATGAGGGGGGCAGTAAGGAGGCCGAGATGTTGGGATCTCTCCTTCGAATGAAGGCCAAGGAGGAAGGCAGGGACATGGAGATCCAAACCGGAGGCATTGAGCGCCAGTGTGAGCACGAATATCTTGATCAGGCGGCCGAGGCCGTTGAAGAGGCGGACGTGGTCCTGTCTCTGGCATGCGGTGCCGGGGTCCAATTTTTGGGAGAGAAGTATCCTCTTAAGACAGTGCTTCCCGGATTGAACACAACGTTTATCGGCGTCGTGGACGCCCCCGGGGAATTCAGTGAACGCTGCCAGATGTGCGGAGACTGTATCCTCCACCTCACCGGCGGGATCTGCCCGATCGCCCGCTGCTCCAAATCGCTTATGAACGGGCCTTGTGGCGGCAGTAATAACGGCAGTTGTGAGATCAATCCGGATGTCCCATGTGCCTGGCACCTCATTCATGAAAGACTCGAGGCGCAGGGTCGGGGCCACTTGATCGATGTTTTTATTCCACCCAAGAACTGGGTAACTTCCAGGGCCGGGGGCCCCAGGAATCAGAAAAGGGAGGATGTGGCAAAATGAGCAAATACAATTCGGGAAGCAACCTGGAGAAAGTGCTCAGGGCCGGACATTTTGCCTTTACCGGGGAGTGCGGTCCGCCGGAAGGCGCGGATGTGGAGCATCTCAAGGAAAAGGCCTCTCACCTCAAGGGATGCGTGGATGCGGTTAATGTGACGGATAACCAGACGGCGGTTGCACGGATGTCGAGCTGGGCCGCCTCTTTGATCCTGCTTCAGGAAGGGTTGGAGCCCAATTTCCAGATGGTCTGCCGGGATCGGAATCGCCTGGCCATGCAAAGTGATATCCTCGGCGTTTACGCGCATGGCATTCGAAACATGCTGTGCCTCTCAGGCGATCACCAGAGATTCGGTGATCACCCCGAGGCCAAGAACGTCTTTGATCTGGATTCCATGCAGTTGATCTATACAGTCAAGACCATGAGGGACGAGGGAAAATTTCTCAGCGACAAAGAAATAAAAGGTCGTCCGAAGTTCTTTATCGGTGCAGCCTGCAATCCATTCGCTGAACCTTTTGCCTTGAGGGTCCGCCGTCTTGCAAAAAAGATCGCCGTGGGCGCGGACTTTATCCAGACCCAGTGCATCTACAACATGGAAAAATTCAGGGATTTCATGAAACAGGCTGTGGATCTGGGGCTCCACGAAAAATGTTACATCCTGGCCGGGATCACCCCCATGAAGAGCCTGGGCATGGCTCGCTATATGGCAAGCAAGGTGCCCGGGATGGATGTCCCGGACAGTCTGATCGAGCGCCTGAAGGGAGCAGGCAAAGGAAAGGTCGCCGAAGAAGGCATCCGGTTTGCGCTTGAGCAGATTGAAGAACTGAAAGACATGCAGGGAGTTTCCGGCATTCATCTGATGGCGATTGAATGGGAGCACAGGGTCCCGGAGATCGCCGAACGGGCGGGCATGCTTCCCAGGCCTGAGGTGAATTGAAGGAGTCTTTTCAGGAGGGTCGGACAAGTTTGACGAAAAAGTGGAACGGGAGCTTTCCGCCCGTTCCTATGACCGGTGTTTTTATCCGCAAGGCTTTACCCGCCAGTTTGCAGCGATCCTGGCCTCCGGAGGCCGGAAGGAGGCGCTGAAATCCGTGCGTATTCCCACGCTCGTGATCCACGGGGGACAGGATCCCTTGGTTCCCCCGGAGCACGGCCGTGCCACGGCGGAGGCCATTTCTGGGGCCCGGCTTCTTGTGGTGGAAGGCCTGGGACACGGGCTTTCCTATCCTGATCTGTGGGATGAGATTGTGCAGGCCATCACGGCCCATACCAAGGCTTCGTTCTAAAAATTATTTTAATAAATAAATTGTAACTACTCAGGTCTATACACTGAAGGTCTTGAATTGCCTGATTCGAGCGTCGCGAGGTGGTTGAAATACTTCAGCCTTTAGTCGTCAACCTGGATACAAATACCCTGCCCTGATAACCGCTAAATAGAATTTTATCCTTTCTTTTCGTATTATTCGTATATCTCATAGATTTGCCATCTAAAATTTGTGTTCAAGATGGCAGGAAGCGCAACACCGGGTCGGTGCAAAATTCCCCACTTCTATAGTGGTTGAAGAATTTGATGGGTTATTAAAGACAACAAAAGAGAAAGTCAGGGATTTTTTAAGTGTTCATCTGGTATCTAAAACTTTTTCGTAATAGGCTGACCATAAAATAGATAATATAAGGCTCTGGGCTTTATAAAATTCCGCAAGTCAGATATAGCTTAGCACTGTTTCCCGCTACCTCATTCCCCTGGCCAGGACTTTTCCCCCAGGGCAATTCGACATAGATCAGTAATAAAAATCTTGGGCAGGCCAAGCCGTGAAGTTGGTCGTCGCATGACTGCGTCACATATGGGACAGATAGTTATCAGGGCATGGGCGCCGCATTCTATGGCGTCCTTAACATTTTTGTCCTGAATATCAACGGCCAGCTCTCTGTTGGTGCCGATAATAGGTGCGGTGCAGCAGACGGCATTCAAGCGCTCATACTGCCTGGGCGGTCGCTCGACCCCGATGAGCCCGAAGATTTCGTCCAGGAAGTCATCCTGTTCCGGAATCCACCTGGTGCCGCAATTGGCATGGTAGGCGACCTTCTTGCCCAGCTTGGTGATGCTATTCTGGTTGTTCCTCAGATAGTCGCGCAGGTACTCGAACAGGTGCGTGTATTTGAAGGGAACGGTGATTCCCAACTCTTTAGCCTTCACGTGAGCCAGTATATAACCCTCATTGTGTATGTATACAATGTCCTTCCCCAAACTGGCCAGCTTGTCGATGACATTTCGTGCGTACTTTTCAGCAAAGCTCTCCCCGCCCATATGCACACAGCCGACGAGGGACATGTACTCACTTCCTCTCACGATAGTCATGCCCTTAAATAGCGCGCTATCGATGGTATCCTCGGGGAACTGCCTAAACTCGAAGCTATCAAATGAGAGGACCGGCTTATCGGGGTCGCCCTGTATCAGCTGGCCAGGTTCTCCCTGTCCCTCGAGTCCCTTGACCATTTCGTCGAGGACAGGTTTACCGACCGCTACTATGGGACAGGTGCCTATCTTTTCCTGCATCTTGAAGATAAGGTTAGAGGGGTCAGCCCCGGTGTGGCAGTAGTCATTACAGGCTATGCAGGTGATACACTTGTTCAGGATGTCAGCCTCTTTGCCCTCCATGAGTAGTTTAATTTCATTTACAGCCCTATTTTTGTCATAATCGACATAACGACATTTCACCAGACAATCGCCGCACAAATCACATTTTGAAGAATCCCACATTTTCCGCCTCCTTGATGGTAGATTTTATTGTCACACTGTGAGGGGCAATCAGCCCTATACCCTGGTACCTCGAAAATTCTTGGATTAATGATAAGAAGTCCCTTTTTCAAAATTAAAGTATAAATGAGTTTGCCATTATGTGTCAGTAGCGAATTCGGCGCAAGATGTTTAAATCGATATCTCACAAATTCAGTGCCATAAATCAATGACCAAGATAGCAGTTTACAACCGGTAAGAACAAGCATTGTGAGGCTATACTTATGAAATGTAGTTTTTCGTTCTTGCTGGCTTTGTGGCAATCGTAACTAAGGAAAAGTATTTCCCGTCCATTATATCTTGTGATTAACAAAAACGGCGGGGAGGATGATTTTGCCTTGAATGCTGTTCAACTAAGAAACCTTATTCATTTAGCAACAGCATCAACCACGGCATGGCCTTGGGCGTAAATTCATCTACTCCGATGTCGCAGCACTTATAAAAATGATTTGAGGTTACTTCAATCCAGTCATCGCTCCGGGAATCTCCCTCAAAATCTTCATCCGGCACAAAACCATAATAAACAAGCCACATGCCCCCGGCATATACCTTCTTGGCAAGAATGCCTGAATCAATGCATGGAGAGGTCGGCCTCAAATGATAATCATTTGATTGGTAGAATGGAGGCCTGTCTTCGTTAGTTCTCTGAACGGTATCGGATTGAGCCTTGTGCCGAATAACCAGAAAAATCACTTGCCAGGCGGTTAACGCCGTTCTTGCTGTAGTCGATTTTACGTACGGCGAAACTCCCTTTAAAGTCCAACTGATCATCTCGATAAATAGTCGAGGAGAAGGCCTTGTAACCCATTGCGAATCCGGAATCATAATGGCCGGGCTGCAGCGTCCTGCCGGTCGGTACTGCGAAATTGAATACCCGACGCTTCCTTTTCTTCTTCGCCTTAACAAAAATAAACTCTCTGCCGTTGGGGGTACGCTCGAGCCTGGCGTCGATGCCGCCGGGGTCGTCATACAGTTCCTCCGTCTTTTTAATCCTGTTCTCATAACCGGTGCCTGAGCCGTAAACGCCGCCTGTGACTCGGTACCTAACACTGTGCGTAAAAACAACCTTCACATAGGTTTGGCCGTAATCCCCCGAGGACCGGATAGCCTTAAAATTACCTGACTCAGGAGAGGCGGAAGACAGGGCTTCGTCATTTTCTGCTTCACCCCTGTTAATACGTTCTATCTCTCGTTGTACATCAATCGCGTTCTGACCCGGCGGCACGCCTGTATTACTATAATGCCTGACGCCTTTCTCGTCTGTCCAGGAGTACATCTCAGCTTGTATGTTTGGAGTCCATAACAGGAAAAACCAAAGTAAAAGGATTAGTTTTTTCATAGCATTCTCCTTTTATATTATTTCAGGATAAACCTAAATGGCGTGAAACCGTAACGAAAGGCATACGTCGCGGACAGACAGCTTTCGCGCTCATGAATTTCAATGAGTATTTGTTATGGTATCAGTTACCTTGCCAAACGACAGGCGTTCGGGTCATATTTTATCAGCCTAGGCGATGGTGATCGAAAATCTTAGCAGTAACTCATTCGTTTTCAAAATAAAAATTAAGGATATCACAGATCATGGAAAACCTGTGATATGAATCTTATACAACTTTGATGCTTTTCGGGACCTGGCATTTCTTGCTATGCCTGCAATCCCAGCAAATAACAAGGTAGTTGTGTATAGGATCTGTAGTGTTGACCTATTTGGGACAGTCGGAATTTAAGTATAGGCTAACGTTTCAATAACTATCTTACCATATTAGTCTTTTGATGACTTCCCGAAATGCCGTTATTTTCTGTTACTCTTCCCTCCTACTGTTTGAGATTCAGAAAAGATGCACGCACACCCGAGAAGCTTTTTAACTGCCACCTCAATGCCGCCTCAAAACTCCCTTTTCTTAAAAGATAACCTTCG
>CAZIXY010000209.1:0-6028 GCA_964543315.1 uncultured Desulfobacteraceae bacterium
AGACCTTCCTTTCCCTTTATCTCACCCACCTCCGTCTCATATCCGGCCCAATCGGGCACATAGGGTTTGAGGGCAATGTTTGCCAGTAGGTTCTGGTCGTCCGGAAGGTGTGAGGCATCTATGGCAATCGAAGTGATGCCTGCGTCAAATATGGAAGGGATTTCAGTTTTGCCCGATTCAACATCCTGGTCACCCTTGATAGCGTAATGGTCGGCATGGATAGCGACCGGCACCGTAATGCCCAGTTCATTCATAACAGCATCGACCTGTCTTGCCAGATTCCAGAAGTTGGAAGCGCAGTATGCGTTTGCGCCTCCCTCGGATTTGGCTATCTCAATAATAATGGCCGCATTTGCCTTCTGTGCTGCCTGAAGCACACCCCGTATAACAAAATGATTGCGTCCGTTGGCGGCAATGGTCATTGCCTTGCCTTTGGTAATCATGGCCCGGTCTATCACCTTGCCGCTGACAATAAGGGCCGTGGAATGAGGGAACAACCGTACGATATTGGGCGGTCGCCCGATCTCAAGGGCTTTTTCAAATTCCGATGATGTATTTCCCATGATTCGTTCCTCCTTATATAATTGAAGATTAGGTCCAAAATCACATTCAACTTTTTTCTTTATTCCTGGCTGTTTTCCTTGACGCTATAAAAATAGCGGTTAATTCATCTGCTTCTTTTAATAACGGCTCAACAAGCTCTTTGCTCAATAATTTTTCATCAATAATAAACTCCAGCCAGAAATGAGATTCATCCGTTTCTTCCAACACAATGCTTAGTTTTGAAATGAAACTCGCCTTGGATTGTGCAATGCAAACAGCCCTGTAATTTGAAGCCACAGATGTGGAACATCGAATTAATTGCCTGCGAATATGGTTTCCCAGATATGTATCAGGGAGAGCCATCGTCAACTTCACACATCGATGCGCAAACTGTTTTGTCCTATTCTTTAATTCTTCCCTATTCATTTCCCCAGACAATCCGCAATCTTCAATATTCAATCATCAATTTTCAATCCCAATTCATTTCCACCCACAATCTTCAATAGTCAATAGTCAATCTTCAATCCTATGCGGTTCCACAATAACCTTAACACACTCATGTTCCACAGGGGAGCATACCGCCTGGAACCCCTTCGGTGCCTCTTCCATAGCCAGCCTGTGTGTCACTGTCTTTTCAACCGGAACGGATCCGGCCCCGATCAGCTTGAGGGCCGTCCGGCAGTCGTAAGGGGCGCCCGCATAAGTGCTTGTCAGGGTTATTTCGGTTCTCCAGAAGATGTCATTGATCGTAGCGGGGATCGTGGCGCCTTCCTGCGCGCCTGCAAAGAAAAGGACGGTTCCCCCTCTTTCCACGGACTTGAACGCCAGCGGAATGAAACCATCAAAGCAGATAATCACGAGGTCCATGAGGCGGCCTTCATTTGCCTGGCGAAGGCGATCGATTAACGTCTCGTCTGCTTTCAGGACAAGGTCTGCCCCCAGTTCTTCCGCCTTCCCAAGTCGGAAAGGTATGGTGTCTGTGGCCACAACAAGACCTGCTCCTAGGGCCCGGGCCAGGGCTATATGAAGGAGTCCGGATATTCCGCTACCCAAAACCAATACGGACTGTCCCGGTTTTAACCTCGCATTTTTCTGGCCTCTCAGGACGCATGCAAGCGGTTCCATAAAGGATGCTTTCTCGTAGGACACATCTTTGGGAATGTGAAAAACTCCACGGTCGACATTAATGGCAGGTATCCTGATATATTCTGCAAACCCCCCCGGATAAAAATGTGTTCCCTTCAATAATGTTTCGCATACGGTATGGTGGCCGTTTAGACAATAATGGCAGGTATTGCACGGTACATGGTGGGTGGCCGTCACCCGGTCCCCGGGCTTAAACTCCTCGACCCCCTCCCCTACCTCAACAACGTCTCCCGCGACCTCATGTCCCAGGACCAGCGGCACTTTATCTTTTCGGTACCATTCCATCACATCACTGCCACATATCCCGCTGGCAATAACCTTCATGAGCAATTCGCCCGGACCTATCTCGGGTACGGGCATCTGTTCAAGGCGAACATCCTGATTGCTGTAATACATCAAAACGCGCATGGTCTTGTTATAGGTCATAGACAGGGTCCTGGTTTTGGTTGGTCGTCACCACTCAACTACTCAACTATTTCACCTGCTTTTTCAAGGTATCAAAAAGCTCAAATGCCTGTTTCGGCGTCAGATTGTCGTGAATGACCCCATTGAGCGCCCTCATCATGGCCGCTGGATGAGGGTTTTGCCACACATTCCTGCCCAGATTAACACCGATGGCCCCCTTCTGTATGCCGTCGTAAACAAAATCAAAGACCTCAAGCTCTGTCTCACACTTGGGACCACCCGCAATCACTACCGGCACAGGACACCCGTTCGTAACCTTTTCAAAATCTTCAGGGCAGTAATAGGTCTTTACTATTTTCGCGCCCAGCTCGGCGGCAATTCGGCAGGAAAGGCCAAGGAAGCGGGCCGTCCTTTTTTCAAGTTCCTTTCCAACGGCAGTCACCGCCATGACCGGTATGCCGTAGTCCTCACATTCGTCAACAAGCATCGACAGATTCTGAAGGGTTTCTTTCTCATAATCACTGCCTACGAAAATGGAAAGACCCACTGCCGCAACATTAAGACGTATTATTTCTTCAATGGAGGTTGTGATGACTTCATTCGCCAGATCTTTACCCACAACGCTTGTTCCTCCGGACACCCTCAGGATGATAGGAGTATCAATCGTCGGATCAATAGCTGAGCGGAGCACACCGCGTGTCACAAAAAGGCCGTCCGCATAGGGAAGAAGTTCCCGAATTGTCTCCCCCGGCCTCTCGAGACAGCGTGTGGGACCCTGGAAATAACCGTGGTCGATGGGAAGAAACTGACAGTGTCCGTCCGGCTTGACCAAGCGGGACAGCCGGCTTTTAATTCCCCATCCAAGGTTATCCGCACCTTTTATCCATGTCCTGTGAATGCCGGTATCACTCGCAGGCATCTCCTTTACGTCCCTGGCCTCCAGAAGACCTTCTGCATCCGCCATATCAATATCCTCCCTTTTAAAAAACTTAATTGATAATAAAATTGCGAAGCAATTTTATTGTTAAGCCAACCACACTTTGATGTCAAGCGGGATATAGACCCCTGATCCACCATCCAGGCATCATCTGCTGCGTTACCCTCGAGCGCTCCTCCTTGCAGCGTATTGCGCATACGCCTCAGTCGTCGCTCCTCGGCGCCTTGCATCTAATACCTTGCTGTTGTTCAGGAATCCTTCAAAAACACCTGATGTGAATGAAGAGATTCAAACTTGACGCTGAATTTGGGGGTCTCCGTTTTCCGGTTTTCAAGGGGAGAAGAAGCCACTGTAGATTTAAAATTTTGGTGACAAAATCTTCTCCGCTTTTGTAAAGTAAAAAACCTATTTGGATATTAAAACCGAAGGGAGGCCTTTATGCCTGAATTTGCTTATTCCAACGTAACCCGTGAAATGAAAGTTTACGGATATGATTCCGTTGTCAAAAGCCACTGCAGGATGTGCCATGGGGGCTGCGGTGTCCTTGTCTATGTCAAGGACGGCAAAGTGGCCAGGATTGTGGGAGATCCCGACTGTCCCATAAACCATGGGACACTGTGCAGTAAAGGAATCGCGTCAGCCCAATTGGCCTATCATCCGGATCGCCTGACGTATCCTGTCCGAAGAATTGGACCGAAGGCCAGTGGAAAATGGGAGCGCATCTCGTGGGACGAGGCCCTGGATGCCATTGCGGAACGGATATTACATTATAAGGACAAATTCGGGGCGGAATCGGTCGTGCCCGGTTACGGAACGGGAAGGGAGAACGAGGCGGTCATTTACCGGTTTGCAAACCTGCTCGACACCCCAAATGTCCTTACGGCGGGGCATTTCTGCTATGGACCCAGGATTGCCACAAGCATTCTAACCTGCGGGACGAACCCCATCGTTGATTACGAAAACCATCCCAAATGCATCATGGTGTGGGGCAATAACCTCGTCATAAGCAACCCCGACTGTTATAAGGGGGAGCCTTTTTCGGTGAGCCTGGACAAAGGAGCGAAATTGATTTCTGTCGACCCGAGACTCACGAGGATTGCCGCCCGTGCCGACATCTGGCTTCCGCTCAGACCGGGAACGGATACGGCACTTGCCCTGGGGATGCTGAATGTGATTGTCAATGAAGGACTGTATGACAGGGAATTTGTGGAAAACCATGTACATGGATGGGCCCCATTTGTTGATCGGGTCAACGAGTATCCTCCCAATAAAGTTGAAAAGATAACATGGGTTCCTGCGGAGAAGATCCGGGAGGCGGCACGACTCTTCGCAACCACCAAACCCGCGGCCATCCAGTGGGGCGTTGCCATCGAACAGCAGATAAATTGCGCCGATAACAATCGCGCCCTCATGGCCCTTATGGGGATCACCGGAAACATTGATGTCCAGGGGGGGCAGATGCTGTTCAAGACCCCGAAAATTAGAAATGTCGGGCGATTCGGCGCCCATAAAATGCTGTCAAAGGAACAGGCAAAAAAGCGGTTGGGAGGGGAACGGTTTCGCCTGGGCGGAAACTTTGCAATTATCAACCCAAAGTGTGTGTGGGACGCGATTCTTGACGAGAAACCCTATCCGGTGAAAATGCTGTTCCTGATCAGCTCGAATCCCGTCATGACCCGTGGCAATGCAAGGGAGGTTTACCGGGCCCTTGAAAAGGTGGAATTCATGGCTGTCTCCGACTTCTTCATGACGCCGACGGCGGAACTTGCGGATATTGTCCTGCCGGCCGCAACCTGGCTTGAGATGGATTATATCGGCGATTTCTGGAAACGGCACGGATATATCCTGCCCCGGAGGAAAGTCATCCAGGTCGGGGAGTGCCGGTCGGATCATGAAATGCTGAATGACCTCGCCCATAGGGTAGGGCAGGGTTCATACTGGTGGGATACCTTTGAAGGGGGGCTGGACTATATTCTGGAACCCATGGGTATCACATGGCAGGACTTCAAGAAAATGGATTTTATCAGGGGGGAAGTGAAATATCAGAAGTATAGAGACAAAGGGTTTTCCACCCCTACCGGAAAATTTGAACTTTATTCGACACAGCTTGAAAAATGGGGCTATGATCCCCTTCCCCAATACCGTGAAGCCCCGGAAAGTCCTGTGAGTACCCCGGAATTATGCAAGGAATATCCTTATATCCTTATTACCGGAAGGAGGCTGCCGGGCTTTTTCCATACGGAAAACCGCCAGGTGCCCTGGCTGAGAGAGCTTCACAGGGATCCGGTTGTCGAGATCCATCCTGATACCGCAAAAAAGGAAGGAATAGAAGAGGGAGATTGGGTTGTTATAGAATCACCTCGGGGCAGGATCAGACAAAAGGCAAAGTTGTTCGCGGGTATGGACCCAAGGATTGTTTCGGCCGAGCATGCCTGGTGGTTTCCTGAAAGAGATGACCCCGGCCACGGCTGGGATGAATCCAATATAAATATTCTGACGGATAACGCCTACGAATCGTGCGACCCGGCCATGGGGGCAACCCACGTTAGAACGCTTTTGTGCAGGATATGCGCTGAAAAGAAATAGGAGGCTGTTCATGAAAAAATATGCTCTGGTGATTGACCATAAGTCCTGCTGGGGATGCAAGACCTGCGAAGTGGCCTGCAAGCAAGAAAACGGCGCTTCCGACGGCATCAAGTTGATAAGTGTGTCGGAAGACGGACCGAAAATGGTTGACGGAAAGCTGGACTTTGTTTTTCAGGTAAATGTCTGCCGGCACTGTGATGAGCCGGATTGCGTTGATGCCTGCCCGGAAGAGGCCATTACCAAAAGGGAAGACGGTATTGTTGTCATGGATTATGAGAAGTGTAACGGATGTGAATCCTGCATTGATGCCTGTCCTTACGATGCCATAGCCTTTGACCCAGATAAGGGTATCGCCCAAAAATGCAACCTCTGCCATCACCGGGTGGACAAGGGACTTTTGCCGGCGTGTGC
>CAZIXY010000210.1:0-5979 GCA_964543315.1 uncultured Desulfobacteraceae bacterium
CACCCTCACCCTCCCGCTTTGCGGGATTGCCGGACTTTTTACGAGTCCGTCAATTTTGCTTTCTGAAAAAAATTGGTGATAAGTCTGTCAAATGCTTTTCCACGAACTGAATATTTGCCGTTTGACCACACAGGCTAATAGTAATCTTTTCCGATATTGCTCCAAGAGATCATATAAACCTCGGCGGAAGTTTAACTCAACTAAACGTCCCCAAAGTGTTTGTTGTCATGATATTTTCTCATCATTTCAACGAATCTATCAAAGAGATAGCTTGCATCATGGGGACCGGGTGAGGCTTCAGGATGGTACTGTACGGAAAAGAGCGGGGCTTTTTTATGTACGAGACCCTCCAAGGTGTTGTCGTTGAGATTTATATGGCTCAGTTCAATGTCAGGATCTTTCAGGGAGTCCATGTCCACGCAGAAACCGTGGTTCTGGGAGGTGATCTCCACCCTGCCGGTTGCCAGATCCTTGACGGGCTGATTGGCACCACGGTGCCCGAATTTGAGCTTGAAGGTCTTCCCTCCCAGGGCCAGTCCGATCAGCTGATGGCCGAGACATATCCCGAATATCGGTCTTTGGCCTATCTGATCCCTGATTGTCTCCACTGCATAAATAACGGCAGCAGGGTCTCCCGGACCGTTGCTCAAGAAAAGGCCCCGGGGATCCAGTCTGTCTATGGTTTCACTGTCTGTGTCCGCCGGGACCAATAGGATCGTGCATCCCCTTTTTTCCAGGCCCCTGAGGATATTGTATTTCACCCCGTAATCAACGGCCAACACACGCTGGCCGGGGCCGTGTTCAGACCACCGAAATTGATCGATGCCCCCATCCAGTTTCACCGGCCGACCGCCCTGCCACAACATGGGCTCACGACAGGTCACCTCTCTGACCAAATCCGCGCCCTCCATGTCGGGCGACCGTCTCGCCTTTTCCACAAGGGAATCCGAATCCAAATCCAGGGTGGAAATGGCCGCCTTCATGGCGCCGGCCAGTCTTATATGCCGGGTAAGCGCCCTGGTATCAATGCCTTCTATTCCCGGAACATCAGCGGCCTTGAGATAATCCGCCAGGCTTGTTTTAGAGCGCCAGTTGCTCGGATATGCCTGGTATTCCTTCACGATCAGGGCCTTCACTTGAATCCTGTCGGATTCGATGTCCTGGTCATTGATTCCGTAATTGCCGATCAAGGGATATGTCATGGTCACCATCTGACCGCAATAGGAAGGATCCGTTAGTATCTCCTGATACCCTGACATGCTTGTGTTAAAAACCACTTCCCCGACCGCCTCCCCATGACCGGTAAAGGAACGGCCCGTATATAACGTACCGTCTTCTAAGGCTAATAGCGCTTTCATGATCCGGAAACCTTGTGCCTCATTCCCACGTCTTCCTTACCTTCACTCCCCTTGCGCTCAGGTCTTCCTTGATCTCTCTGATCGTATAGGTTCCATAGTGAACAATGGATGCGATCAGGGCCGCATCGGCCTTGCCTTTTGTAAAGGCGTCATAAAGGTGTACAATTTTGCCGGCACCGCCCGAGGCGATGACGGGAATATTCACGTTTTCGGAAATAAGCGAGTTTAGGTTCAGTTCATATCCCTTTTGCGTACCATCCGCATCGATTGAGTTCAGACAAATCTCACCCGCTCCCAAGCGCTCGGCTTCCCTGGCCCATGCAAGTGCATCCATTTCAGTGGGGGTCCTTCCGCCGTGTATAACCATCTCATAGCCTGATGGTATCTTACCTGACGGGCCGACTTTTTTAACGTCCATTCCGAGCACAATGCACTGGCTTCCAAAGGCCCTGGCTCCCCTGGAAATTATTTCAGGGTTCTTTATGGCTCCGGTGTTCACGCTGACCTTTTCCGCCCCGGCCAGGAGAACGGTGCGCATATCCTCGACCGTCCTTATTCCCCCACCAACGGAAAAAGGTATAAAAATCTCTTCGGCCACACGGCGGACCACGTCTATCATGATATCCCGTCGGTCACTTGACGCGGTGATATCATAAAATACGATCTCATCCGCACCCGCTTCATAATAGAACCGTGCCATTTCAACGGGATTACCGATATCCACATTTTCTTTAAATTTAATGCCCTTTGTGGTCTTTCCGTCCCTTACATCAAGACAGGGTATGATTCGTTTGCTCAGCATGCTAATAAACCGTGGTGAAGATTTAGCGGGTTAATTGGGGTGATGTCCGTGAGTACTTAACCGGACTCGCATCTTGTTCATCTCCCGCTGTAAGCGGGATTAATCCTGTCAAAAAACACGTCCGTCCCAGGTGCAGAAATTCTTCAATATCCTGAGACCGGGAACCCCGCTTTTTTCCGGATGAAACTGCATGGCAATCAGATTCTTATGCCCGATAACGGATGAAAACTCCAACCCGTAATCCGTCGTGCCTATTAAGAATTGATCCGATAAAGGCGCAGGATAATAGGAATGTACGAAATAGAATTCATCTGAATCCTTAATCCCTTCCAGCACCGGGTGTTTTTTGTTTACTTGCACACTGTTCCACCCCATGTGGGGAATCTTGAGACGCTCCCCTTCCTTTGATATGAGGGGAGAGGGAAATTTTTTGACATCTCCCTTTATAAACCCCAAACACGGTGTGTTGTTTTCCTCGCTCTTATCCAGGACAATCTGCGAACCCAGGCAGATTCCCAGAATCGGTTTGCCGGTCACCAGTGCCTCCTCCAAAATCTTATCCAGTCCCATGCTTTTCAGGTCATTGATCGCTTTTCCGGCCGCCCCGACACCGGGAAAGATAACCCTTTCGGAAAGCACTATCTCTTTCCTCTTATGAGTGATGCTGCATGAAAATCCCAACTTCCGAAGTGCTCGCTCGACACTTTTGAGGTTTCCGGCTTTGTAGTCAATAATGGCAATCATCGATGTGACCTTCTTTTATTTCAAGTACGCCGCTATCCCACGCGCAGCCTTTCTCCCGTCACCAATCGCTCTCACTGCCAGGGACTGGCCGCTTGTCATATCCCCGGCTACGAAAAGGCCCTCTTTGTTTGTCATATGTTTTGCGTCAGCCCTCACGTTTCCTTTTGAATCCAGCTCTATACCTAGTTCATCAATGAACCTGTTTTTACCGGGACCCACAAATCCCATTGCCAGAAGAATCATGTCGGTCTCCACCTCAAAGTCGGTGCCTGCCTTCTCCACAGGAACGGGCGGTTTCCCCTCTTCTGCGGCCACCCATTCGACTTCCGCGCACAGAAGCTTTTTAAGAATCCCTTTTTCGCCGGAAAATTCTTTTGTCATGACCGACCAGAGCAGCTCTCCACCCTCCTCGTGGGCATGTGTTTCTCGCAGCATCACCGGCCACATGGGCCATGGAGTGGATTCCGACCTGTTAACAGGCGGTTTGGGAAGGATCTCTAACTGGTAAACCTTTTTGGCTCCCTGGCGCAGTGCCGTACCCAGGCAATCCGAACCGGTATCCCCGCCGCCAATTACAACTACTTTTTTACCTTCGGCTGTTATCGCTTCCGAAGAGCCAATTGTCTCACCGCTGACTCTTTTGTTTTGTTGTGTCAGATAATCCATTGCGAAATAGATGCCTTTTAAATCCCGACCTGGAACATTGAGATCCCTGGGTTCACGAGCTCCGCAAGCCAGGCATACGGCATCAAAATGCCTTTTAAGATAACGGGATGAAATATCGTCCCCGACTGTTACTCCGGTCTCAAAAACAACGCCTTCCTCCTCCATTAAACTAATGCGGCGATCCACAGCCCATTTCTCCAATTTAAAGTCCGGTATCCCGTACCTGAGAATCCCTCCCGGATAGCTGGCATCATCATACACGGTGATCCGGTATCCCGCCCTGTTCAAGGTATCAGCTACGGCCAGCCCGGCAGGCCCGGAACCTATAATCGCAACCCTTTCATCATACCGCTTTCCGGCCAGACGCGCCCGCACATAACCGTTCTCAAATCCTCTTTCTATCACCGCCAGTTCAATCTGCCTGATGGTTACCGGATCCCCGTTGATTCCCGAGACACACGCAGCCTCACAGGGGGCCGGACAGACACGGCCCGTGAACTCGGGAAAATTATTCGCCGACAGTAAAATATTCAGGGCCTCCCGCCAGTTACCCCTGCAAACAAAATAGTTGAATTCCGGGATAACATTGGCTACAGGGCATCCATAGGCATGGCAAAACGGCGTGCCGCAATCCATGCAGCGCGCAGCCTGCTGATGAATATCATCGTAGCTCAACAGCCGTTCAACGGCTCTGTAATCCCTGATCCTTTCCTCCCTGGGACGGTATCCAGGATCTTTCCTTTTATATTCCATAAACCCGGTGTCCACTTTCAATAAATCACCTGTGCTGCACCTCTTCCCTCTCAGTCGATGCGTCCTCTTTGCTCATCTTGCCAAGGACCCTGCGGTAGTCCATGGGGAAAACCTTGACAAAAAAGGGCAGGCATGCCTCCCATTTTAGCAGTATTTCAGCGGCCTTTTTACTGCCGGTGTGCTTGACATGCCGGTTTATCATTACTTCTAATTCTTTAATATCCTTTTCATCCCGGACCAGCTCCAGATCTACCATATCCAGATTACAGCGTCCGTCAAACAGCCGCTCCGGGTCATATACGTAAGCAATACCGCCACTCATCCCGGCGGCAAAATTGATACCCGTCTCACCCAGTACAACAACTCTACCGCCTGTCATGTATTCGCAGCCGTGATCGCCGACGCCTTCAACAACTGCATATGCGCCGCTGTTTCTGATGGCAAATCGCTCACCGGCCTTACCGTGGATGTACACCTCACCCGAAGTCGCTCCGTATAGGAGCACATTACCCGCCAGTATGTTCTGAGACGGGTCAAAGTCGCTGCCAGTGTATGGTTTTACAATGATCTTGCCCCCCGATAATCCCTTACCCAGGTAATCATTGGCTTCACCTTCCAGAATCAGTGTTTGACCCTTTGAGACAAATGCACCGAAACTCTGGCCTGCCGCCCCCCTGAACCTGCAAACGATTGTATCATCAGGCAGGCCCTGACCGCCGTACCGCCTGGCAATCTCACTGGAAAGCATGGTGCCCACGCTCCGATTCACATTTCTAATTGGTAGCTCGATCGAGATCTTTTTCTTGGACTCCAGCGCATCTTTCGCAAGATTGATAAGCTCTCTGTCCATCACATTTTTGATGTCATGTTGCTGCGGCTCCATGCAACGAAAAGGAGTTTTTCCGTCCATTTTCGGACGATAAAGGACCTTTGAAAAATCCAGGCCTCGTGCCTTCCAGAAATTCACTGCCCTGTCCATCTCTAAAATGTCGGACCTACCGATCAGATCGTCCATTTTGCGGAATCCCAGTTGAGCCATATATTCGCGGATCTCTTCCGCAACCATGGCAAAGAAATTCTGAATATACTCCGGTTTGCCGGAAAAAAATTTGCGCAATCTCGGGTCTTGGGTTGCGATACCCACAGAGCAGGTGTTTTTATTGCACTTTCTCATCATCACACAGCCCAGGACGATCAGAACCGCCGTTGCAAAGCCGAATTCCTCGGCCCCCAAAAGCGCCGCGATAATGACATCACGGCCTGTTTTCATCTGCCCGTCCACCTGGACACTGATTCTGCTGCGCAACCCGTTCAGAACGAGTGTCTGCTGTGTCTCGGAAAGTCCCAGCTCCCACGGAGAGCCTGCATGCCTGATCGATGAAAGCGGCGAGGCCCCGGTACCGCCGTCATAGCCGCTGATCAAAACCATATCCGCACGCGCCTTGGATACCCCGGCAGCGATGGTTCCTACTCCGTTCTCGGACACAAGCTTCACTGAAATTCTGGCATCAGCGTTTGCATTTTTCAGGTCGAAGATAAGTTGTGACAGATCTTCAATGGAATAGATATCATGGTGAGGCGATGGTGAAATCAGCGTGACCCCCGGTGTAGAATGACGCACCCGCGCGATCTCTTCATTGACCTTGTGGCCGGGTA
>CAZIXY010000211.1:0-5970 GCA_964543315.1 uncultured Desulfobacteraceae bacterium
GGAATATCTCATCAAGTCACAGAGCTGTTAACAAGATGGCGATAGGTCTCCTTGATAAGAAACTTGCAGGCGGAATCTTAGTTCTCCCAACAAGGAAGATGTATAATTATTTGACGGATAGGGTCGGGAATTTCAGGGAACTGACGCCATATTTCCCAATGTGGAAAGCTCTCAATTTAGATGAAGGCTTCCTTGCAATAATAGCCGTTGAGCATGATGCTGAGAGTTGGGACGTGCCACGGATCAAGAAAGGCACGAATGGTCGCCATCTTGTCTAATTTTTTTGCAGCATAACAATAAATTCTGTCCGCATCGTATTTGCCATACCGGTTATTTGTCTTTCAATCTTTCGAATCAAACTCATTCCATGCTTTTGGCCAGCCTGAGTAAGAATTTCATCGATGCCCGTTACTTTTTCTGGTTCAACATTCAATATTTTACTTAATTGATTATTGTTAGTTCCTACAACAATGCTACAGATCTTACCAGGCTTTAGAACCCTTGAGCATTCGGCAAGAACAATCTCCATATCTTTCACATAGGTGTAGTATTTTTCCTTTAAGTTTCTTCCCCTCAGACCAATCATTGATTTTCTCAATTCGTCAATGTCAATTCCCATAGAATTCAGATGATATTCGTCATTCTTTAGATAATCTATCGCAAAACTGTAAGGAGGGGAAAATATAATACCATCAATTGATTCATCTCCAAAATCTATTTTCCTGGCATCCCCAGTAAATATTTTTGCTGTTCCTAGTTCGTCTTGGAATCCGTTCAAAACTTGCTGTATTTTTTCAGCAACAAAATAATACCTTTCCAAAATGGCCTTAAATTGCTCATAAAAAGATTTTCTTTTGCTGCGTTCTGAATAACCTTTGGCATCAAGAAAAGCTAACAACAAGTAGTTTTGAACCTTTTTCTGCTTTAAGCCTTTGGGCAGTGACACAGAAAAAGTTTCATTAAATCGAGGTTCCTCAAAGAGAGATGATTGTCTATTACGAGTTGAGCGCTCCAATGCTTCAACTTTCTTATTAAAAAAACTGAATGTTGAATCAAAATGATCTATCGCAGACTTAATCGGGTTTATTGGAACAGTGAAACCATCAATTTTTGCTTTAGCCATGAACTCACAAAAAGGGCTGCTGTCGATCCCCACAGAATTAATACCCATGAGTGTGGCTTCAATTGGAACTGTACCTGATCCCATCATAGGATCTAATACAGTCTCACCCGGTTTAATTCCCATAATATTGATAAGACCTTTAATCATTTGGGGATGGAATTTTCCTCTATACGGGAAGAGTCCATGGGTTCCATACCCCGTCTTAAATTGATTATTCTTAAAGAAAGACTTAAGACGTGATGAAGAATGCTCTGCCAATCTCAAGGGCTCGCCCTGACATATCAAAAAATGACGAGTAGGGCGGTTATTCACACTGGCAAAATAGGCACTATTCCGAAGAATCTCCTCATTAGAAAGGATCTGACTTTCATAATACGCCAGTTCCAATTCATATACTTCGTTTAACTGTGGCACCAATCTCAAGTGATTTGGAAAAAGCATATCATTAAGATTCTTGGATAAAATGCCATTGATCCCGATTTCTTCGACTTTCTTTATCGCCTCGATTTTGGTCATATTCTATATCTGCCTTTCCGCCGGTTTCAAAGATTTTAGGAGATCCTCTAAATCTTTTCTTCGATAAAGTCTATACCCATTCACTGGATGTCTTGCGGGAACTAACTTCCCTCGACGGTCCCAATTTCTTAATGTCTCCGCTGTTACACCAACAAGTTCAGCGGCTTCTTTTATGGTTAAGAAATCTTTGAAGCTTTCCATCGATTATTTCACCTACCTTATTAAACCTTATAAAACTCTTGTCATCTAATGTCAAGTGATTTTTAATAATACTATCATGGTCATCCCACCATAAATCCTTCCCAAGTATGTAAACAGGGCCCCATAATATTACAAAAAAATCGTAACAAATCAGAAATTATAGGGGCCTATATCCTTCCTTACATTATTAGAATCAGTATTACTTTTTTCATGTTCCCTCCTCCGTAGTGCAATTTACATGTAATGCTTATAATACTCGGCATAATATGCGGAATGATGATTCCTTTGACCTTTTCCACATAAACTTGATTGTCTAGCTAATAGCCTAAATAAAATATCTAAACGAAATCAGGAAATTATATCTCTTTGATTGTCATATATTTTACTTCAGAACCCCAACTCTTTTCAACCACAATCCAAAGACCCTATTAGCTGCTTGCCATTCTTGTTGCACGAAAGGAGGTGATAATTTCGGACAACGCTCTCCAAAATTCTGTTCCCATACATATGGAAAACTCAGAAATACATTAAGGGAAGGAGGTGAATAGTATCAATTGACGGATATTAAATCGTGACGTAGATTTCAAAAAAATATATCAAAAATTTTTGGTGCAGTCGAAGGAACCGAATTGCACTTACTTTGACATATCTGCCAGAGATCACGACCACACCCAATCTTGTGATAAGAGAGTGATAGCACAAAAATCATGTCTTTATGTAAAACCTATTATCATCAATGCGGAAAAAGCTTTAGCAAGCCAACCGGAAACGCCTATCAAAATCGCGTTTATCAACTATCCTAATGGCCGGGCAATCGATGTTTACAAGGATCTATGAATTCTGGTAGGCTGCATCCAAAGTATATCTTGCTGCCGGCTTTATTAAATTATGCGGCCTATCCCCTGGATTCCGGCTCTCAGGCCGGAATGACAGCCCGGCGACAACCTAAACTTTTCTTCGCCTGAAGGCGAGGGGTTTCATCCATTCCCGAGACGGAAACTAATAAACTTAAATCCGTAGAAAAACCTTAGATAGCATGATGTGGAAAGTCCTTGAAACAACAAAAATGGTGTCCGACATGAGCCGGCATGTGCAGATCGACAGGGGGGCACTTGACCTTTTTGTTGGCAAATTACAGGCCGAAGAGATTCAGGCGCCTTCCTGGGACACCACTTGTCATTTTTTTGATGGGACTGAAAAGACCGTCGCTTATCTCCTTGTTCTGGACACCCTAAATTTCTGCTTCTGGCCGCCGCCGGGAGAGACCGCATGGGAAATCGACTACGAATCTGAAAGCCTCTCCGGTTACTATGCCCTGGCCGCATCACTCAAAAGGGCTGTCGAATCAGGGATTCCCATACTGGAAGCAGAATATCTGGCTGATCTTTCCCTGGATCAACTGAAACAATTATTGCAGGGTCGTGGTGAATTACAGCTACTTGAAGATCGGCTGACCGCCCTTAATGAAATGGGTAAAATGCTTATCAAGGATTATGAGGGGCATGCCCACAGGCTTGTTGAGAGCGCCGGATATTCGGCCTTGAAGCTCGCCCGTCTGCTGGCCAAAAAACTTGCGTCATTTAATGATATTGCCGAGTACCAGGGCCGCAAGGTTATTTTTTACAAGCGGGCGCAGATCATTGCAGCCGATCTATACGGCGCGTTCAATGGTAAAAAGTGGGGCCGCTTTACGGATATGGATAAAATAACGGCGTTTGCGGATTACAAGCTGCCCCAGGTGCTGCGCCACCTGGGAATCCTCCATTATTCAGATACCCTTGCACAAAAGGTTGATCAAGAAATCCTGTTAGACGCGGGCAGCCCGGAGGAAGTTGAGATTCGGGCCTATACTATTCAGGCTGTTGAATTGATCCAGCGGGAATATGCGCAAAAAGGAAAAGCCTTCATGTCATTTGAGATTGACTGGCTCTTATGGAACCTGGGTCAGGACAATAAGTACAGAAAAAAGCCTTATCATAAAACACCTACGATCTTTTACTGATGTTTTCATTCGATGTCATAGCACACGACGGTAATGCACGGACGGGAAGAATTATGACGCCTCATGGATCTATTGAGACGCCGTCTTTTGTCCCCGTAGGCACCCAGGCCACGGTAAAGGCCATGTCTCCGGATGATCTTCGCGATGTCAGGACTCAGGTCATCATAGCGAATACCTATCACCTCCATCTTCGCCCGGGTGAAGACCTCATAGAAAAGACGGGAGGTCTTCATGGATTCATGGATTGGGACGGCCCTTTGATAACCGACTCAGGCGGTTTTCAGATCTTCAGCCTTGGTGCGGCAAAAAAACATGGCGTGGGAAAGATAGCCTCCATTTTTCCCGAAGAACAGGCTCGCAGCAGGCATATGGACTCCAAAAATGGAAAGCCCCTTGTAAAGGTTGATGAAGAGGGGGTAGAGTTCGTCTCCTATCTGGATGGCTCACGACATCGCTTCACTCCTGAAAAGGTTATCGAGATCGGGCGAAAACTCGGAGCAGACATTATGCTGGTCCTGGACGAGTGCACATCCCCTCTGCACGACTATGCCTATACCAGAAGGGCCATGGAAAGGACCCACCAGTGGGCTTTGCGTTCACTGGATATGTTCCAAGGGACACCGGAGAACGGCCAGGCCCTCTTTGGAATCGTTCAGGGAGGTGCCCACCGGGATCTGAGGGAAGAAAGCGCTTCCTTCATGTCGGACAAAGATTTCCAGGGCTTCGCAATCGGCGGGTCTTTGGGCGGGTCTAAAAAGGATATGCGCAATGTGCTGAAATGGACTGTCCCTTTCCTGCCGGATGACAAACCGCGACACCTCCTGGGCATCGGTGAAATTGACGATGTGTTTGAAATAGTCGAAGCCGGAATGGATCTTTTCGACTGCGTAGCACCGACTAGAATGGCCCTTACAGGTACATTTTTTAACAGGTCGGAGTCCCGGTTCAGGATGCACATCCTTAATGCCAGGTTCACGCACGATCCCGGCCCAATCGAAAAAGAGTGCGATTGTTATACCTGTCGCCATTACTCAAGGGCCTATCTGCGCCATCTTTTTAAGGCCGGAGAACTCCTGGCAGTGCACCTTGCGGCAATTCATAACCTGCATTTTATGGAGACATTGATCCGCAGGATCCGCTCCGCAATAGGAGAGGGAAATTTTGAGGCCCTTAAAAAACAGTGGAAAATGCTGCTTTGATGGTGGATCAGAGGATGGTAATTCGCTTGTCAACTATTCAATGGTGTGGTATTTTTTATTATTAGGATACGTATAAGGACAGTCACATGGATAAGGAATTATGGACCATTACCGAAGTCATCGAACGCTTTGAGATAGAAGAGCATTTTGTAAGGGATCTTGAGGAAGAAGAGATCATCTGTCCCATCTGCGGAGAAGACCCCGAGACAAAGCTCTTCCAGGTGAGCGAGCTGGAAAAACTGCGTCTTGCCAAGATGCTTTTTCATGATATGGGAGTCAATCTGGAGGGTATCGATATCATAATCAGGATGCGACAGAATATGATCGATATGAGGAGGCAGTTTGACGATATCCTCGAGGATGTGGCAAACCGAATGAAGCAGGCCTTTGAAGACAAAACCTAAAAGTTAAAGCCGGATTCCCGCCCGCACATCCCCTTTGTATTGCTGATCCAACTTACTGGCGGCTTCGAGCGTCTCCGTGTTATCCGTCTGGGGCACCTTGACCACCAGTTTGACCATAAGGTCGCCTCTTTTCTTGGTCTTGGCGTTAAAGGCCCCCTTCCCTTTAAGCCGAAGGGTCTGCCCCGCCTGGCTTTTCGGGGGCACCTTGACATTGATTTGGCCTTCAATGGCGGGGATAGTGATCGTCGCGCCCGCCATGGCCTCACCAACGGTCACCGGCACGTCCATTAACAGATTATCGCCTTCTCTCTTCAGTGTGGGATGGTCCTGAATATGGATGATGAGATAAAGATCTCCAGGCTGCCCACCGTTTCGCCCCGGCTCTCCTTTTCCGGCCACCCGCACCTTTGATCCTTCCTTTACCCCTTTTGGAATGGTAACCCTTATACTCTCCTCGCCCGGCACCTGGCCGGTTCCCCCGCACTGACCGCAGGCTTTTCCCACCTTGCCGTGTCCCCCGCACGC
>CAZIXY010000212.1:0-5962 GCA_964543315.1 uncultured Desulfobacteraceae bacterium
TTTTAGAAGGATCTATTGCAAGCCTGATACGCCCAGGATTGAAGCGGATATTGACATTTATGAAATCAAAGAAAGGATTAAGGAGGCTATCTCAGAGGACACAAGGGCCAAAAGGGCTGCGATGTTGGCGCCCAAAAAGCTGGATAAGGTTCAATCAGACCTGATTGCGATACTGCGAGAGGGTGTAACTCTCCGCAAAGTAGACAAATCTATGGCGTACGACATTATTAAAACACTTAATGTTCCGATGACTACGGCATTCATAAAAGACCTGAAATCATTGAGGGATGGTTTCAACAAAGAAAGAAATTATTCTGAGCTGCAGGATGCATTAAAGATTTTTACCAGACAATTTGAGATGGCTGCTGAGCCAGAGAAAGAGGAAGAACCGGAAGGCAAATCATATGCCCCTGAAGACCTGGAATTGGTGTGTTATTTGACGCTTTCATGACAAAAACTTGATTATCAGGGGATATGTCCTGTGGGATATACCTCATTCATATATATTGGCATAACGTAGAATTAATTTCAGAACAACCTGGCCAAAAAAGACCTCTCTCAATCTTCAGCAATATTACCATTTACGATAACGGTTAGTTCCGGCTTTTTGGGACTGTCCGTCCTTATGACCAAGTGACCGGTATAGTCCCCGGCTGTCTTTGATATATCTTCTACTTCCAGCCTGTAAACATATCCCGGCTTGATCTCCTCAATGTGCCATATGATGTGATTTTTCAAGTCACTGTCCGCACCCATGATCTTCAGAGGGGTTGTGTGATTATTGATGATTTCGAGATGCTCTTTTGGTGCCTGGCCTTTGGCTCCCACTAAGGAGAGATAGCCACCCGGATCAAGTGAGATATGGGGTATAACCTCCCCTTCCAGATAGAGGGCTATGCTCATTCTTTCGGGGTCATTTGACCAGACAAGGGCCTTTTTTTGAAATTCGCCTCTCAGTCTGCTGGTATCAATGGATAACGTTATGTTCCCTGTCCCGCCGGGAGGGATGCCCCTGTCATAACGGGCCACGGAGCAGCCTCACGAAGGAGTTACTCTCTTTATATTCAGGTCTGCGTTTCCTTTGTTAAATACTCTAAAAGTATGGGTGAGTTTTTCTCCTTCAAAAACAGTAGGAAAGGTATGATTCGTTTCCGTAATATGGATATTCGGACCATCTCCTGGCTGAGCCGCGCATAACTGGCTAAAAAAAAGCGGGATGAGGGATAGGAAAACGAATAGCAAAAAAATTTTTTTAAAAATATTTTTTCCCGTGTTTGTTTGGCTCCGGGGCGTTTTTATTGGGATTTCTATGTCTTGTTTCAAATTGGACATGGATAACACAATAAGGACAATGCTTATACAAGTCAACATCCTCTTTTTTGTTGACAGCTAAATTGCTTTCAGTTTATAAATTCAAGTCATTAAATTAATACCATCCATTTACTAAACTTTGTTCATGCTATTTTTTCTGGATTGTTCTCAAATTATGGGCATCGAAGAAAGAAAAGAGCGCGAGAGGGAACAGCGGAGGCGGCAAATCACCGATGCCGCTGAAAAAGTCTTTGCAGCAAAGGGATTCAGCGGGGCCACCATTGAGAACATTGCAGAAGAAGCAGAATTGAGTCCAGCCACATTGTACCTCTACTTCAAGAATAAGGATGAGCTTTACGCATCCTTAAACCTCAAAATGTTAAAAGTTCTTATTGAAAAGATGGAGAATGTCTACCATCAGGATGGATTGAGTCCGGACGAGAAAATTAAGGCATTGGAAAAGGCCTTGCACGAGGTTTATCAGTCGGATCCCTTGAATGTCATCAACGTCCTTCGATTTCAGTCCAGTGAAGAACTTAAAAATCTGTCACCCGAGCTTGCAAACCAGATCAAGGACGGCGCGAGAAAATACTTAAGAGCCATAGCGGGGATTTTTGAAGAAGGGATCCAAGAAGGATGTTTTGTGGATCGCCATCCCGTGGCCTTTGCAGATATCGTCTGGGGTCTTTTTGCCGGACTCGTTCTGTGGGAACACACCAAAGAGGGTTTCGATCCTACGAAGAAATTTTTAAGGCCCACATTGGGACTGGCCATTGAAATTATATCCCGGGGCATCAAGAAAAATTGATAATTGAATTTTGACGACTTGTAATTTTTTGATAATCAATTTTGACAATCTCGTAAAAAGCCATACTTTGTGAATCTGTCATTTCGATCCCACCAGCGGCGGGAGAGAAATCTTGTGTTTTCAATTGCTCATACGTTAAAGACTTCTTGCTGTGCTAAAAATGACAACAAAACGAGACTTTTTACGAGTCAATAAATTCTCAATCTTCAATCGTCAATTGAAACAGGAGGTTTGAAGAGATGAACGAACTTCCAATGACCTTTCCCAAAATCCTTATCCATAACGCCGAGAGATTCCCGCCCACCAAGGCAGCCATACGTGAAAAGGACTACGGTATATGGCAGTCCTATTCCTGGCAGGACTACCTTGACCAGGCGAGGGATTTTGCCCTGGGATTGGCGGCCCTGGGATTTAAAAAGGATGATAAAATGGCCATTATCGGCGACAACAGGCCACAGCTTTATTGGGGCTTGGCAGGTTGTCAGTGTTTAGGGGGTGTGCCTGTTCCCCTTTACCAGGACGCTATCCATAAGGAATTACACTACATTGTGGATCATTCGGAGTGTCGATTTGCCCTGGCGGAGGATCAGGAACAGGCGGATAAGCTCATACATCTAAAAAAGGAAATACCGAGGCTAAAATATATTATCTATGATGACCCTCGGGGACTTCAAAACTACAAATATGACTGGCTTATTGCTTTTACCGATGTCCAGGAGATTGGTCGCAAATTCGGCAGAGAAAACCCCGACTTCTTCGTGAAGGCGGTTGAAGATGTTAAACCCGACGACATGTCTATTATCTCCTACACTTCGGGGACCACCGGTAATCCAAAAGGTGTCATGCTGACGCACCGTAAAATCGCGGACTGCTCCCGAGGATTTCTTCAATGGGACAATCTCAATGAGACGGAAAATGTAATGGCTTACCTGCCCATGGCCTGGATCGGTGACCACATTTTCTCCTACGGACAGGCCCTGTGTGCCGGATTTACAGTCAACTGCCCGGAAAGCACTTCCACAACAGTCCATGACCAGAAGGAGATCGGACCAACCCATATATTCGCGCCTCCCCGTATATGGGAGAATATCCTCACTCAGATCATGATCAAGATTGAGGATTCCGCCTGGATCAAGCGGGTAGCCTTTGCCTATTTTATGAAGGTGGCCAACCGCGTTGAGAAAAAGAGGATCGCCAATGAATCCATCCCCCTCATTGACAGTATTCTTTATAAGATAGGCGGTTTTATCATCTATGGGCCTTTGGTGGATAACTTAGGCATGAGCAAGATCAAGGTCGCCTATACGGCAGGGGAGGCCATCGGGCCGGAGATATTTGAGTTCTACAGGTCCCTTGGGATAAACCTGAAACAGCTCTATGGTATGACCGAGAGCACCGCCTATATATCCATGCAAAAGGACGGTGATATCGACAACGAGAGCGTGGGGCCACCGGCGCCGGGGGTTGAGATAAAAATAGCAGACAATGGCGAAGTTCTCTACAAGAGTCCGGGCAACTTCACCGGTTACTTTAAGAACCCGGAGGCAACGGCCGAAACCCTCGAAGACGGATGGCTGCATTCAGGGGACGCCGGTTATATGACCGAACGAGGGCACCTCAAGATCATCGACCGGGCAAAAGATGTGAGTAAATTAAAAGACGGTACCATGTTCGCGCCCAAGTATATAGAGAACAAACTCAAATTCAGCCCGTATATCAAAGAATCCGTAGCTCACGGGATGGACAGGGATTTTGTGGCCGTGTTTATCGATATAGATTACGGCGCAGTAGCAAACTGGGCCGAAAGAAGGCATATAGGCTTTACAAGTTACACGGATCTTGCCCAGAAACCCCCGGTCTATGAACTCATTAAAGACGAGATCCTCAAGGTCAACAAGAGCCTGAGCGAGGATCCCAAGCTTAAGAACTCTCAAATAAAGCGTTATCTCCTGTTTCACAAAGAATTGAACCCTGATGATGGTGAAATCACACGCACCCGGAAAGTGAGGAGAAAATTCATAGCGGAAAAATATGGTAATCTCATAGAGGCCCTTTACACACAAGGCCAGGAAGCTGTGGATGTGGAAGCCACATTTACTTACGAAGACGGCAGGACAACCACCATGAAGGCCAAGCTGAAGGTCCGTGACGTCGATACATTTTGATTCCTCTGTCACTGCGAGTCCCCCGGCCAAGCCGGGGGACGAAGCAGTCCCTTTGTTTTAAGAGATTGCTTCGTTTCACTCGCAATGACATTTCAATTAATACTTTTATTAGAGCAGGTAAGCCATGAACGAAAAAAAGGAACCCATACTTCGCGCAGAAAATATCAGCATATCATTCGGCGGCCTGCAGGCCCTGAACGACGTGAGCCTGGAGGTGTACCCAGGAGAGATCATGGCCATAATCGGTCCCAATGGTGCCGGAAAGACCACCATGCTGAATGTTATTAACGGTTTCTATAAACCCGATAAGGGTCGTGTTATCTTTGAAGGTAATGAACTGCCCAGAAAGATGAAACCGAACCAGATTGCGGCAAAGGGAATCGCAAGGACATTTCAGAATCTGGCCATATTCAGCGGCATGTCGGCCCTTGGTAATATCATGGTGGGTCGAACAATGATGATGCATTGTAATATCTTTTCACAGGCCCTCTACTGGAGATTCAGCCAGAAAGAGGAAATTGAGCACAGGGCCGCAGCCGAGCGAATCATCGACTTTCTTCAAATTGAAAACATCCGCCGGACACCGGCCAGTATGCTCCCTTATGGTCTCAGGAAGAGGGTGGAACTCGCAAGGGCCCTGGCTGCAGAGCCCAAGCTTCTCCTTTTAGACGAACCCATGGCAGGCATGAACCTGGAAGAAAAGGAGGATATCGCCCGGTTTGTTCTGGATGCCAATGAAGAATTGGGCTACACCATCGCCCTTATCGAGCATGACATGGGTGTGGTAATGGATATCTGTGACCGGATTGCGGTTCTGGATTTCGGCGAAAAGATCGCCCAAGGGACCCCGGATGAAATTAAGGCAAACCCCAAGGTGATTAAGGCGTACCTGGGTGAAGCAGGAGGCTAATGAAATTGTTAAGTAGTTGCGTGGTCGAGTGGTTGGATGGTTTTCCAATTCTTTTCACTGCCTAACAACTCAACTATTTGACAAATTAATTGAGACATTGAGGAGTCTTTTATGGCATTTTTCTTTGAAGTATTGATAAATGGCCTTTTAGTAGGGATCATGTATTCCTTGGTGGCACTGGGATTTGCACTAATTTTCAAGGCATCGGATGTCTTTAATATGGCCCAGGGTGCAATGAGTCTTCTGGCCGGCCTTGCATTGGTCGGTTTCTTGGAGATGAGTTTTCCATTATGGCTTGCGCTCCTCTGCACCGTGGGTGTCATGACCATACTGGCCTATAGCACGGTCTTTTTTATTCTTAAACCTCTAGTGGCTCGTCCCCCGCTCATGCTTTTCATGGCTACCTTTGGCGTCATGTATCTTGTGGAGGGAATAGGACAGTCCATCTGGGGAACAGATGCAAAAGGACTCAACATCGGTATCCCGGATATTCCAATAGATATGGGCGGCGTATTCTTGAGCACTTTTGACCTGACCTTTGCGGGGGTGGCAGCCGCGCTGGTTGGGGGCCTTGTATGGTTTTTTCAAAAGACAAGGACAGGGAGGGCTCTCAGGGCTGTTTCCGATGACCATGAGGCGGCCCTATCCGTGGGCATCCCGCTTCTCAAGACCTGGGCCGTGACCTGGGTCATTGCCGGTATTGTGGCTGTAGTGGCGGGTGTTGCCTGGGGTACACGACTCGGAGTTCAATTCAGCTTGGGCTATATC
>CAZIXY010000213.1:0-5953 GCA_964543315.1 uncultured Desulfobacteraceae bacterium
CTGATTATAATGAAGAGAGCTTCTTTGTCCGCCATGCCTATTTCACAGGAGCGGACCGACCCTATGACAAGCTTAAGCGTGCCCTCAAAGCAGAGATTAACGGGGAAGCCTGGTCATCTCTTTACACAACCAAGAGCCGCCCCTTCGATCCGCCTTCAACCGGAAAGATTGCAGTCAAGGTCATGAATCATTATGGAGACGAAGTGCTCAAGGTTTATGATATCGGTCAGTAATTTGAAAAGGTTATAATATAATAGATTAATGAATTCAGAGAGAGTTCGATCTATGCTGCTTTTCTCGGTTTTTAAGCTTACGGCATAAGGCAATCATTCACCATCGAACTTTTTTGGCTAAATTCATTACTCAAAGCTCTCATGACGTTCACGGTTATGGCGTTCTTCCCACTCACGCTCTCTTTTTATTTTTTCCTTTAGAACCGAATACTGGCCTCTAGCCCAAGCTCTAATCTCTGCATTTTCATGCTGGAACAAATCCTTAAATAGAGAAGAACGCTTTTCCAAAATATCGGCCAGTGAACCACTCCAAGATGTCGGCCATAAACCATCCGCAAGAGGCTCAAGAACAGCATGTAAGTCTGGTGCCCTCTCGAAGATAGAATACACAATCGGTTTCCAGGCCAACTCGCCTGTGTCTTCTGATCCCGAGAATGTGTCTATCGACGATATAGCTCTCGGATAGCGCTCTTCCGGATCATTGTCACACCAAGACAAAAGGATGTCGTCAGAGATTTTATTTAAAGGATTACTGAAATTCCCAAAATCATAGGCGAATATTCTTCTCCGGTGATAATCTTCGAACCGTTTACTACCAAGAAATACGTCCAAGAAGACAATGGGTTGACAATGAGCAAGGGAGCTGAGTAACTCAGGATAGTCAAAGGCATAAATGCGGTTGTTGATGATTGCTTCTACGAGGTTCTGGCAAAGTTGCCTTGCTGCGTTAACGCCTTCCTCACCATCCAGGCATATAAGAGCGATTTGTGCTAACTCATAGTCTAAGCCGCTATGCATTCCGTGTTCCTCTTGGAACGAATACATTGACAACATATCACGCGCAACGGCAAGTAAAGCGTTTAAAGGGTCAGAAGATTGGTCTTTTGTCCCATGGAATCTCATTCCCAAGATTTCAATTCCGACTTCAATTCCTCCTTTTTTGGTGAGCATTTTTCGCAAAAGTTCAGCCAGATCGTCATCGCTTATAGATTCATGGGCACGTCCCCAGGCAAGATGTTTGAAAGCATCTATCTTAGCCTTTCCAAGGTCCAGCGCTTTATGTAAACGTTCTACACCTCGCTTGTCTACGGTTGAAGTTGTTTGCAAAAGTGGAAACCATGCACCAAGCAAGTTACTATCAATCGAATCATCGAGCGTTGAGTTATAAAATGCAGGATCAGTTTCTGCGCATGACGAAAGGAATCCCAAGAGAACATTAACTTGCCGTTTTTCGGGGGAAGTTTTTTCAAGCTGGGTACACAAAATTTGCCAAAGCTCCTTTTTATCGCTGCAGCCATCAGCAAGCCCTCTGCCGAACATATAAAGCCGGCTGCTATATGTAGAAACAAGGTCTGGCAACAAAGCATTGAGTGTATCAATGTCCTGAGCAACTTGTTCTCCAATTTTGCGAGTGAATTCTTCTACTCGCCTCCAGGACGAGGATGCATCCTCATTTTCAAAATCGTCTACCAGTTCAAAGCTGTGATGCTGGTCTGACAACGCATAGGCACGTGCAAGTTGGTAAAGATTTTTGGGTCTCAGAAGTTTTTCTAGATCATGAAGTTTTTTCAAAGTTTCGTCGTCGAAACCTTTACTGTCATACCGGATTATTCCTCTCACTGCGATCCATCCCTCATTCCATGGCACTTGTTCATGTATTTGTTTGGCTGAGCTCTGCAATACTTCAATCATCCCGCCTTTTGTCCACAACCCACGCATATTGTCTGAGAGGAGTTTTCTTGCCTTTTGGGCAATAGGCTTACCTGAAAGAGCCAGCCGAGTGCAAATACCTATAAATGTTTCATACCAATGAGTAATTTCCTCACGGGTTTTGGGGTAATAGCCATAATCTCTTGGCCTTGCCCCAAACCCGTATTCGTAAGGTGAGCTAATATGCCATGCCTCGAGTGTTGCGTCCAGAAGTAAAAGGCCTAACTCCTGTTTGTTTTGATCTCTGGAATCCACGAGATCATCAATGATTTTGGCCCTTGCTTCAACTGGGGCATGAGTGCCGGAGAGGAAAATATAAAAAAGAGATTTGAGGACATCGCGTGTGGAGTTATATTTTTCATCCGCCTTTTCCGAAAGTGCGAATCGGGACATAAGGTTTACGCTTCTATCGAATAACTCAGGATCGTAGGCCAGGTGCCGCAATAATCGTACAAATTCAAAATAGTGGGTATTTTCCCTCGAGGTAAAGCGGCTTCCTTCGTCTCCATTCGCAGCATGTTCCATAGCTTCCAAGGTCTTTTCCGGCGATACAGGTGCAATATTTTTGAAAATCTCCATTCCAAAGGCGTTAAAGTTACAATTCGCTTTTCCAATCCAACCATCATGCGCTAGCCATTCATTGACTATCTCAATTGCTGTCCCGCAGTCATGAAGATAAGAAAGACGACGTATAAATGACTTTATTAGTCGCTCAGATCCACTGTTAAGAAAAGCTTGCACGATTGTGTCTTTTGGTATGGATTCAAGCGCTCGTTTGGCAAGTCGATTAGCGATAGCATGGGGGAGCACAGCCCTCCAAACGCCACGCGATTGTATTAGATCCCGTTCTTTAAGCGTATTGACATCCCTGTATAGTTCGGAACCCGATTTCCCAACGAGGGACGCTAAAAATTTGAGCTCTGATTTTTTCGAATTAGCATCTGTGCCTTCAAACGAATAGACAAGCGCGCATGCCTCTGCAGAGGTAAGCAGGTTTTCATTTGAGTCATGCCGCTGCCTAAAAAGTCTTTCGAATAATTCTTCATCACGGAAACCTGACAAGGTTTCACCGTACTGCACTGTATTCGCAAGCGCAATGGCTACACGCGCATTACCCCCTGAGAAGATCGCAATCGTCCGAGCATCAACTTGGCTGATATGCGGGAAGCGTTTTCTTATCAATTTTTCAATGATTTCATCACTGGCCGGCTCCAGCCTGAATACACTTGTTTCCTCTGGGATGTCATCCCTAACATCATACTCGACTGTTAGCAAGCTAATGGTACTATGTGATTGAGAACAGATTCGCACTAATCGACGATGCAAATCAGGTGGGCAATTGTCGATAATTAGTATTCCCCTGGTTTTATAGGCGATAAGTTGTTCAGCAAATGTCCTTGGATCAGGGTCAGGGCTATCTGACATGTCGGTGTAAAACACCTGAGAAGGATTGAGTGCCTGTTCGCCTACTCTCTTATCAAATAATGCCTGAACTAGTCGAGTTTTCCCAACTCCCGACAACCCGGTTAACCGGATACAGATACCTGGAGTGGAAAGCATGGATCTCATATTTTTCAGGCCATCTTCAACCGACATTCCTTTATCTTGGGGATTGCTTCCGTCGTGCAGCCTTAATCTACCATCCAGAAGATATTCTTCCTCAATCCCCCCGGGAGCATTTGCCCAATTTTCGTAAGGCCTCCAGCCTTTTAACTGGCACCCAATTTTATTACGCACCCACAATATCAAAGAGGGATGCCTACGTAACCAGGTTGCAACACGCCCACGATCAAAAAAATCCACGTGAAGATTCTGGTGATTGTCCTCATCTGCAACGGCTTCTTTCATGGCATCTATGCGGTTTCTTAAAGCCGTACTGGTTGTGGACCCGCTTGAGCTGACAATAACATATGCCCCTTTCTCTCGAATGAGAGCTTTGATTTCTTCTCGCAAAATCCCACGTGGCCTCATTTCTTTGAGTATCTTCGCTTTGGGTATATCAGGCTTCTTTACCTGGAACCCTGTTACACTTCTTGGGACAAAACTATTTTGAGGAGGGGATATCTGGCCTCGGACGACAACATCTAGACCACCGTCACGAGCATCTTGATGACCACCCCATATTATTCCGGTGGTAGGAAGGCCTGCTAAACGGTAATCGGCTTCACATAATAAGCCGATCAATTCCCGAAGTTCCGCATCATCAAGCCGGGCTATATCATCGCCGGTTATTTCCAGTAAATTTGCCATGTCAAGAAACTCTAAACTTATCGAGTGCCATCTTCATCATCGGTGCCATAGGTCCCCAACTTCCCTACAAAGACCAAAATGGAATTAATTCTTCCAGTTTACCTAATAAAATACAAAATTGTTCCATATATTGCCAGAAATTTTGTCCACTTATCCGCTCGAATTAGAGCGATAAGCAGGTATCAAGTGAACAGGCCGTTGGGGCACGTAAAGTAATCAGTGCACCTATAGTTGTATTTGGACAGCTCCTCCAAGGATTTGGTCGAGCGCGATACGAGGGGATAGACAAACTCCCTGTGTTCATGGAAGGAACACTCCATGAGTTCGATACTCGTTCTTACCTTGATAACAATTAAAAGCTGGCCTATACGCCCTGATTATACTGACCTTAAATTGCCCCTTAAACTATAGGCCATTTCTGTGCGTTCCAGGCGAAAGGTCGAGGGTCTTTCTGTTGACGACCAGGCATGAGAGAGAAGTTTATATGAAAAAGGGCACACACTCGCTGGAACGAAGACAGGAAAAGATCTAAGGAAAATTGACATCAGCCATTTCTAAATCAGCACTCTCATCTTTGTGTGCTGTATTGTTGTCGGGCTCGGGCTGATCATCTCCAATCCAGGTTTCGCCAAGATCCTCTGGGATGTCCGGATCAATCTTGCACTGAAACTTGCCAAGACATATATCACGTTTCGGGCCTTCGACCTGAGGTCTGGCTCGCTCCATAAAATTCGCCAAATTGACTTCGGGCCGGACTATTATAGGCTCGTTTACATCTTCATAGTGGCGATACTGCAATTTCACTTTGACAATGTCACAATTAAGAATCTTCATTAGTGCGGTTAGGCTAGGCGGGTCATTCTGATGGTAACATGATTATTTTCTATATGTGTATATGCACCTATACACTTGTCATATACACTTAATACAGGTATACTAATAAAAAATTCAGGGAGGTTGGCCTTAATGGAGGAGGTTAATGCACTGAAGGTGAGAAATAACCTGGGTGAAATTTTGGACCGCTTGGAAAAGACGGGCGAGCCCATTTATATCTCAAAAGGTAGAAGGATTAGGGCGGTGTTGGTCACACCAGAGGATTTTGAGCGGCGTTTTCTGGACGTAAAGGCTGAGGAGGAAAAAAGAAAATTTCTGGAGACCGTGAGGTCTTTGAGGAAAAGAAAAAGGGGAAAGAGAAGCAGTCTTGAAGTCTTGCGGAGTCTCAGGGGGTATGAAAGGTGATCTGGGTGCTTGACGCCTCTGTTGCTGTTAGGTGGCTTTTGGAAGATGAGGCCGACGAGGGCGCAGATTCTGTGTTGAGGCGGCTGGTTGAAGAGCCTCGGCTTTTTGCTGTGCCAGAGTTGTTTGCCTTTGAGGTATATGCTGTTTTGGAGCGCCTTCACCCTGATGCTCTAAAGGCGTTCAAGAGCGTTATTATTCCAATCCTTCAGGGAGGTATTTTGAGGCATCCCATGACAGAGTCTTTGGCCGTTGGAGCCAACAGATTTGTTGCTAAAGGACTGACTGGGTATGATGCCTGCTATGCATCACTTGCTAAAGAGCTGAAGGGAGTCTGGCTGACTTTCGACAAGAAGGCCCACGCAAAGATTACGGACCTGCATGTGTCCCATCTGCTTTCTGAAGGCATGCCCCCAGGCTGGGAATAAAACCTGTTTGCAATCATCCCTGCTAATCTATAAAATCCGGCTAGTTAGCCCATCTTTACCCATCCTACGTCGAAGGCGAATGGGTAATTAGGCGAT
>CAZIXY010000214.1:0-5945 GCA_964543315.1 uncultured Desulfobacteraceae bacterium
CCCAAAAGGGCACGCGGCCATGCAGAATCTGCACCCGATACACCGGTGCTGGTCCATCATCACAATGCCGTCCTCTCTCTGCCAAGTGGCCTGTGTGGGGCACACCCTGCAGCAGGGAGGGTTTGTGCAATGATTGCAAAGCAAAAGAAAGCTTCCGTGTTTGGTATCTTCTCCAATGTAATCGTGCTGTTGACCCGGAAAAGAATGCTCATAATCTTCCTTCCAGATCCATTTGACCTCATCCTTTGTCTTTCCGAGGTTAGGCACATTATGCTCACGGTGGCATGCCTCCGTGATCTTGTCCATAAGCTCTTCATCCAACTTGTGGACATCAATCACCATGGCCCACCTTTTTCCCTCGGTCAAAGGAACCGCTTCCATGGAAGCTTCCAATTCCCCCGGAGCCATTATATCGACAGCTGCCTTACCTCCCAGCCCAAAAAGGGCGGAAAGCCCTGCTATCTTCAAAAATTCTCTTCTATCTACGCCCATCACTTCTTCTCCTCCGGCTCGATATGACAATCCCAGCAGTAAGGATCAACATCCACATAATCGTGACACTGGTCACAGAACTTGGATTTATTGGAATGACAGTCCAGGCAGGTTACCTGAAGGCTCTTATAGTAGACCGTACCGTTTTCGGCGGTGAAGTACCTGTCAGCATCCCGTACAGCCGTATGCCTCCATTCATCCAAAAGGCTGAAATGATTGGCAGTCATGTATGCCTTGTCCATCACACACACCTTGGCCTCCTTGGCCTTGGGCGTAAGCTCCGGATCAGGTGCCTTGGCAGCCTTCCCCGCATTATAGTAGAAAGGGAACAGAAACAGGCCGATACCGATAATCAGGCCGGCGATAATCTTACCTCCATCATACATCCTCTTCATCCTCCATTCCTGGAAGGGGTTCACCACGCAGATTGGTTGTCCTCTCCTTTTCTCCTTCAAAAACAAGAGCATTCCCCACCATCTCATGAACGCCGGTGACTTCAACCTCAGGGACCCAGTACTGCATTAGATCCGGAAAAACAGCCCTGTCAATGGCGCATATACAGGCCAGCATATTCACACCATATTTTTCATGCACATATTTTACCGCATTTGCCCTCGGGAGTCCCCCGCGCATCCTCAATTCCATGTCTTCGCCCGCATTCAGCCCGGCCCCGCCGCCGCAACAGAAGGTCTGTTCCCGGATAGTGCTGGGGGGCATTTCATAAAAATTGTTACACACGTTTTTGATCACATACCTGGGCTCCTCCAAAATCCCCATCCCCCGAGCAGGATTACATGAATCGTGGAAGGTCACCTTGAGGTTATCATTCCGGCTCGGATCCAGTTTAAGCTTATTGTGTCTGATCAGGTCGGCCGTAAATTCTATAATGTGCGTCATCTTTGTAGTCTTTGCGTTTTCAAACTTGGTCCCTGTAATGGGAGAAACGGGCTCTTCAAGGAAATCAGGCGGGCCGTTAAAGGTATCCATATATTGATTGATGACCCTCCACATGTGTCCGCACTCACCGCCGAGTATCCACTTTACGCCAAGTCTTTCTGCTTCGGCATACATTTTTGCATTGAGTCTCTTCGCCATCTCATGGGAGGTAAAATACCCGAAATTACCACCTTCGGAGGCATAAGTGCTCCAGGTGATATCAAGGCCCAGGCTTTTCAGATAATAAAAAAGCATGAGATAGCCCATACACGTAAAGGTCCCGGGATCCGCAAACACATCTCCGGAAGGGGTTATAAAGAGGATCTCGGCACCCTTCCTGTTATAGTCAGGCTCCATTCTGATGCCGGTTATATCCTCAATCTCGTCCGTAAAAAACTCGAGCATATCCTTGTAAGCATGGGGTTGAATGCCGAGGTGATTTCCTGTTCTGTAACAATTGGCTACGGGCGCTGCAATCCAGTCGGTATTGAGACCCAGTAAATTAGTCAGTTCTCTCCCGAATATCGTGACTTCAGCCGTATCAATCCCATACGGACAGAATAGAGAGCAACGCCGACATTCCGTACATTGGTAAAGGTAATACCACCATTCTTTAAGGACATCTTCGTCCAAATCCCTTGCCCCGGCAAACCTTCCTAAGAGTTTCCCTCCCGTGGTAAAATTTTTCCTGTAAACGGACCTGATAAGCTCGGCCCTGAGAACCGGCATATTCTTGGGATCACCTGAACCGATGAAGAAATGGCATTTGTCGGCGCAGGCCCCGCACCGGACGCAAATATCCATGAAAAGCTTGACCGATCGAAACCTGTCGAGCCGGTCTTTGAAGCCCTCATGCACGATCTCTTGCCAGTTTTCAGGCAATTTCCAGTCCTCTTCCGCAGGACTCCAGTCCCTTGGGTTTGGAAAATCAACGTATTCGAGATCTTTAGGCTTGGAACCATAGCAGTAGATGCCTGGTTTTATATCGACCGGCGTGTCCATCCAACCCTTAAATAAAGGAGGAGTGTGATCTACCTTAGATAGTTCATCCGGTTTTGGTGTATCTGCCATTTTTACTCCTTTTCAGCTTCTTCTTTTGCTTCAGGTTCAATCCCCTTCTCTACCGGGAGGCCCACCTCTATCATATGATCCCTGAATTCATCCTCATATTCTTCATAGGTATGGGTCGCCACTGGATAATTCCAGGGATTCACATGTCTCACAAAACGGTTGTTGTTGGACAAGTTTCTTGTCGGACTGAGGAAAACGCCCGCAAAGTGCATTAATTTGCTAAACGGGAAATAGGCGATCAGAACGCTCAAGACAAACAAATGGATAAAAAAGATTACTCCAATACCTTCGGGCACTGTAGGGCTGAATTTAAAAAGGCTGACGGCAAGCTCTTTGACAGCCGTAATATCCACCCTAATCAAATATCTCATCAGCACACCTGTTAGTCCCAAGGCCAGGATCAAAAACAGTGGAAAATAGTCCGCGGGAAGAGATATGTAACGCATCTGAGGAAGATAGAGTCGTCTGAGAAACAGGTAGGTCACGCCCGCAAGCAAAAGAAGGTCGCTTATATACACATCGGGGAGGCCCAAACCGTTGAGCGGTAAAATACCCAATTGCAAAAATCCGTCAAGGCTTTCAAGCAGGGTGACAAATGCCGGCACGGGTTCAAGGAAGAACCGGAAATGTCTTAAAAATATAACTAAAAAGGAGTAGTGGAATACCAACGCTGCCAGCCAGAGCCACTTCTCCCATTCATAGTTGACCTTAAGATTTCCATCCTCATTCCTATACTCAAGGCTGGTGTTTCTGAACAACGACCGGAACAAAAGCACCTCGAAAATCATCCTGACAATCACGCCGCCTAAACCCTTGGGATTATCAACGGGATTTCGTTTGATCCACGGGAAAGACCATTCCTGCCCTGCGGTCGTTGGGATCCGGAATGGGACGGGCGAACGACCCCAATCTAATACACGGACCACAATGCCGATAAAAAAGGTTGCCATGGCCGCATAAGGCACAATAACCCCGAAAAGATATTTCAGGTCAAACGCCCATACGCCTATCCAGGGAATCAAAACAACGATACTTACTGCAAACCCGGAAAACAGGATGCTCAGTACAAAATTCATAAGCCGTTACCTCACTCCATATCTACAGTCCCAATATTTATTGACTTCACCCTCTCAGATATCCGGCTTGTTCTCCGGTATCTCAATCGTCAAATTTGCTTGCTTTAATAATTTGCCTAAATGGTTCTTAACTTCCTTGACTCTGATTTCGTAGATCTCTTGTCGGCATCTCGAGTAAATATCAAAGGCTAGAAGCGCGATATAGTCTATCCTGTCTTCAAGCACGCGAATTTCACCGGAAAGCCCGTTCATGGGGGCCTTGCCCCCTAGCTCCTCTCTTATAACTTTTTTTAATTTAAGGACAAAACCGACAGCATCGGAAGGCCGAAAATCCTGGACAGCCCTGACCCTGATAATACTATCGAGGCAGGCGGAGATCTTTTCTATTTCTCCCCCTGTTATAAGTTCATCGTAAAGGCTCTCTATTTCCTTGCCAATAACAAATCCTACAGGATTTGCGAACTGGTCCTTTTCTTTCCTTAAAAACCTCTGGGTGTCCCCTGGGTATGTTTCAATGATAACAGCACGCCATTTCTTTATGATATTGGACCTTTTGTCCGATAGGAGATTCTCTAAGCTCATATGGCGTTCTTTCTTTCATGCCCCGGATGGCTCAAAATACGTTACCTGTCTGAAAACGCTATCTTTTTGAGCAATTAAGTTCCAGCTATTGAAGGAGGTCATAGACAAATTGCCTTTACATGTCAAGAAAAAAGCCGCCTCCTTAAGAACCTTTTACCTGACTATCACCACTATTATGCTGATGTTTTGGGAATAACGATCTTTCTGCCCGGGATATATCCCGGAAAGTGGTCGCCACTGAATTTCGTGGTTAGGGGATAAATATTTCAGGCAGTGCCCTTAAATTTGAGACTTATTCCCATACTATTTTTCAGATGAACCGAAACCCGCCTTTATAAATTCCCGGTTGAAGCGGGCTATATTTGCAATGGATATCTCCTTCGGACAGACGGCCTCACACTCGGTCTCGTTACTGCAATTGCCGAAACCCAGTTCATCCATTTTCCTCAACATTGAAAGCGCCCTCTTTTCAGCCTCCGGTTTTCCCTGCGGTAAAATCGCCAGTTGGGATATCTTGGCACCCACAAAAAGCATGGCGGACGCATTGGGGCACGCGGCAACGCACGCCCCGCATCCTATACAGGCGGCAGCATCCATGGCTTTTTCCGCTATTTCCTGGGATATAGGAATGGCATTTGCATCCGGTGCGCCGCCCGTTATTGCAGAAACAAAGCCACCCGCCTGTATTATCTTGTCCAGAGGGCTCCTGTCAACGATCAGATCCTTGACAACCTTGAATGCCCTTGCCCTAAATGGCTCCACGGCAATTGTATCCCCGTCAGAAAATTTCCGCATGTGGAGCTGGCACAGGGTCATGCCCTTTTCAGGTCCGTGGGCAATACCGTTTACCACGGCTCCGCACATCCCACAGATTCCTTCCCTGCAGTCATTGTCAAACTCGATCGGTTCCTTTCCCTCAAGAGTAAGACTTTCATTAACCACATCAAGCATTTCCAGAAACGACATATGTGTTTCAACGTCTTTAACAGGGATGGTTTCAAATCTGCCCTTGTCTTTGGGTCCCTTTTGACGCCAGACCTTTAGGGTGATGTTTATGGTCTCGGTTTCCAGTGTCACTTGTAACTCCTTTGGGATAATTCCACATTTTCAAAAACGAGTGGTTCCTTGTGAAATACAGGCGTCTTACCATAGCCGTCGTATTCCCAGGCAGCAACGTGACAAAAATTTTCATCGTCACGTTTTGCTTCACCCTCTTCGGTTTTATATTCCTCGCGGAAATGCCCGCCGCAGGATTCCTCACGGGCCAACGCATCGGTTATCATCAACTCCGCAAACTCAAGATAGTCGGCAACGCGACCAGCCTTTTGAAGACTTAAATTGTAATCCCCATCCGAGCCAGGGACGAGGACGTTTTGCCAGAACTCATCCTTAAGATCCTGCACAAGCCCCAATGCCTTTTTAAGCCCTTCCTCATTTCTGGACATCCCGCAGTGCTCCCACATAATATGGCCTAAATCCCTGTGAATATTATCAACCGTGCGTTTCCCCTTAATTGCAAGGAGTTTTTTGATGCGTTCATCAGCCTCCAGGGTTGCCTCATGAAAGGCGGGATGGTCAGCGCTGAATTCTGAAGGCTCCGTTCCTGCAAGATAGCCACCAATGGTATAGGGAATGACGAAATAGCCGTCTGCAAGTCCCTGCATGAGGGCACTCGCACCGAGACGGTTGGCGCCATGGTCCGAAAAATTGGCTTCGCCGAGAACAAACAGCCCTTCAATATTGCTCATGAGGTTGTAGTCCACCCACAGACCCCCCATCGTGTAATGG
>CAZIXY010000215.1:0-5927 GCA_964543315.1 uncultured Desulfobacteraceae bacterium
AACTGGAAAGCAGGGTGGAAAAACGGACTAAGGAACTTAATCGAGCCCTTTATGATACAGAAAAATCAAGGGATAGGATCGATGGCATCCTGAAGTCTATTGGCGACTGTCTGATCGTGACCGACACATATAACCGGGTCATTTTGATGAACAGGGCTGCCGAAGATCGCTTAGGTGTCCGCTTAAGTGACGTAATAGATCGGCCCATTGATTTTGCCATCAAAGAAAAAACCCTAAAGGGTATGATTAAAGAAACCTTAGAAAAAAAAGAGGCAGGAACCCAGTTTGATTTTGAATTGCCCGGGGAGAATACGAAACACCCCCGGATTATGCGAGCCAGGACTTCGGTAATTGAAGATAAGAGCGGTGTGCAGACCGGCATTATAACTATTATGCACGATGTGACCTACGAGCGTGAGGTGGACAGGCTGAAGACGGAGTTTGTCTCCATAGCGGCACATGAGCTGAGGACCCCCTTGATCTCCATCCAGGGTTTCTCAGAGATTCTCCTGACGCGGGAGGATATTACAGGGGAAGAGAAGTCGAAGTTTCTATCATACATCAACAGACAATCTGTGAACCTGACAAAAACAATCAACGCCTTGCTTGATATCTCCCGTATTGAGTCGGGCATGGGACTGACCCTAGATAAAGCTCCATGCGATATAAATAAAATCATTAGAGAGACGGTTGGGTATTTTCAGATATCGTCATTAATACATCAATTTGAAATTGTCCTGCCGGAAGGATCTGTAGAACTGATTATAGATGCAGAGAAAATGAGACATGTGTTGGAAAACATCCTTGGCAATGCCGTCAAGTATTCTCCCAAAGGCGGTCTTATCCGGGTGACTGGCGAATTAGCGGAAGACCTTTTTCAGGTTTCCATAGAAGACCAGGGAATAGGTATGCCCCCGGATCAGACAGAAAAAATGTTTGACAAGTTTTACCGCGTTGATAACACAGACACGGCCATCCCCGGAATCGGGTTGGGCATGAGCATTGTCAAGAATCTTGTGGAGGCCCATGGAGGAAAGATCTGGGTGGAGAGTGAGTTAGGGACAGGAACGACAGTGAAGTTTTCCATTCCGATAACTTGATTTCTCATTCCGAAATATTTACCGGAGGGTAAGCATATGAAAAAGATCCTTATAGTAGATGATCGAGCTGAAGTTAGAGAGTTAGTCGAGGTGACACTCAGAGTTGAGGATTACCGGATTCTTCAAGCAGAAAGCGGGGAAAAGGCCATTGAAATAGCAAGGGCGGAAAAGCCGGACCTGATCATCATGGATATCATGATGCCTGGGTCTGTGGACGGTCTGGAGGCAACTCGATTTTTAAAAAATGATCCGGAGACAAAAGACTGTAAAATCATCATGCTGACTGCCAAAGGCCAGGAGGCTGACAGGGAAGCGGGCTTTGAGGCCGGTGCGAACGACTATTTTATCAAGCCCTTCAGTCCTCTTGAATTGATAAAGAAGGTGGAAGAAGCTCTTGGTTAAGCCAGTTATCGGGAATGCAGGACAAAAGGAAGATTTCCATGGACACAGATAAACTTTCTGAAGGTTCTTTAAATACTGATCAACTGAAAAAATATGCGAAAGATCTCGCCGAAGTCTATAGATCGGCAAAGGAAAAAAAGAGAGAACTTGAAGATCTCTCCAAGCAACTTATGAGATTTGCAGACGACCTGAACAAGTCCAATTTAGAGATAAAATCCGCCCATCAAGAATTATATAAGGCATACCTGGACACCATCCATCGACTTGTATTAGCTGCCGAATACAAAGATGAAAATACCGGAGATCATATCAGGCGAATGAGTCGATACAGCGCCCTGATTGCTGAAAAACTCGGGCTTCCGGCCAAAGAGATTCAAAATATTCTCTATGCCGCCCCCATGCATGATGTGGGGAAAATTGGTATCCCGGATACCATTTTGTTAAAGCCGGGCAAATTGACAGACGAAGAATTCGATATCATGAAAACCCATACAACTATAGGTGCAAAAATCTTAGCAGGTTCCAAGGCCGAGATCTTACAGATTGCCGGAGAGATCGCCCTTTCTCATCACGAAAAATGGAATGGTAAGGGATATCCGCAGGGCCTTACCGGGGATAAAATTCCCCTGGCAGCCAGGATTGTCGGACTTGCGGACGTCTTTGATGCCCTCACGTCCAGACGCCCCTATAAAGACCCTTTTCCTGCTGAAGTAGCCTTCGATATTATAAAGAAAGAACGTGGAGAGCACTTTGATCCGGGAATTGTGGATGTTTTTCTGGAAAACACACATAACATCTTGAAAATCAGAGAAGAAATAGGTCCGACAGAAGATTTGTAGGGGCCTGTCTGCATTTCATCCCTTCCTTGGGGTACTGGGGTAATGAACATTAGCTGTGATTTAAAAATTGCGCGATTTTGTCCTCAATCTCTTCCACCTTCCTGTATCCCAAATCAATGGTCCTGTTGATTTTCTTTCGATCCCTCGTGATAAATCTGGCCGGAAGGGTATTTTCAGGTGAAATGATAAAGGCCCGGGCGGGCCTATCTTGCGCTAATTGTTCCAATAAAAGGACCTGTTCATTGTAGGCATGTGCCGCCTCCCAAAGTTTTTCCCACAACCAGTCATATCTATGAAGGTATCGCCATATGAGGGCCCTTTCCAGAAAGTTGGGCGGCTCGCTTTCACAGTCAAGGGGTTTTGTAAGAATGGCTATGAGCCTGTGCATCTTTTTGTCTAACAAGGACTTAACGGGAAGAGGGTTGACAGTACCGCCGTCCACGTATTCACTCTCCCCAACACGAACTGCTCGCGGATAGCATCCTGGAACCGCCAGGGCCGCCTTGAACGTGCTGTAGATATCATTATCGCCGGGACTTAAAAAGGCCAAAGATGCATCGGGAGTTTTTGTCATGGCAAAGAGACAGCGCGTCTTGCTGTTTAAAAGGGCTTGAATATCCAATGGATACTTTTTTTTGAAGACCTCGTAGACAAGATAATCGATATTTAGAACCGGCCTTTTTGGGGAGAGTGCGAGGGATGCAGCCGGTATATTACGGTAGCAGACCAGTTTTGGTGTGTTCAGCTCTTCACGCCACACCCTTTCGATATCTTCCCGCTGACCGGCCGCAAAATAGGCCAGGGTAGGAATGCTTGCCGATACTGCCAGGGCGACATCAAAATCCACAAGCCCCTTGTCCATAAGAGCCATAAGGGCTCCCGCCACAAACCCGGCCCGCATGCCGCCGCCTTCCAATATGAGACCAGCCATGATAATATCTTATAGCGCGATAGGAAAAAAGTTTTCTTAAGGACAATAGTCGTACAGGGTAAAGGTTATAGATTGATAATTATCAGTAAATCGGTTGTTCTTGGAGCCCAAGATCGCAGGGAGTTTCCACAAATATTAGGTGAAGACAATGAAAAGAATACCATGTTTTTTGATTTTTTGCATGTCGGTTTTGGCTTTCCCCCAGTCAATTTCGGCGCTTGAACCGAACGAATATGCGCGTCTCAGAGAGGCTATGGTAAGGCGGCAGATCATGGCCAGGGGGGTTGAAAATCCCCAGGTGTTAGAGGCCATGAGGAAGGTACCCAGGCACCTTTTTGTGCCTGATAAGTACCGTGCCTTTTCCTACAGGGACCATCCTCTGCCAATTGGACAGGGCCAGACTATATCACAGCCGTACGTCGTGGCCTTTATGACGGAGGCCCTTGATCTCACACCAAAGGACCGGGTCCTTGAAATCGGCACCGGTTCCGGGTACCAGGCCGCCGTCCTGGCAGAACTCGCCGAAGAGGTCTACACTATTGAGATTATCGAAGAACTTGGAAAAAGGGCCCGACAGACGCTTGATGGGCTGGGTTACAAACACATCCATGTAAAAATCGGAGACGGCTACAAGGGTTGGCCGGAAAAGGCGCCCTTTGACGCCGTCATTGTGACCTGCGCACCCGAACAGATACCCAAGGCATTGATTGAACAGTTAAAGGACGGGGGTCGGATGATCATCCCGGTGGGAAGGGCAGGGGCTATTCAGAGATTGGTCAGGGCCGTTAAGAAAAAGGGGAAACTTAAGACAAAAGAGGTGATGCCTGTCCGGTTTGTCCCAATGGTTAAAGGGCCTGATTAGAAACAGAACAAAGTCCCCTGACTTTTATCTATTTTTTTCTCCTCGCCTGTTTTCTCTTGAGGGGACATATCCATAACACCCTTAAGAAAATATCTTTCAAACAAACGATTAAAATCGGTCCATGCCCCTTCCTGTTGGTCTTTATCCATGAAACGTCCCAGGCCGCTGATTTTCGCATCCAGATCGTCCATCAAATGAAGGGCGAAAGCCTCTAAAAATTTGGGTCTCTTAGGAGAACCGAATTCGTACTGGCCGTGATGGCTGAGTATCAGGTGTTTCAGCCTGATAGCCAGATCCTCGGGGAATTCCTTTAACTTACCCAACTTTTTGTCCAGCATGGTGACTCCCAAGACCACATGACCGATCAGCCTGCCCTGGTCCGTATAATCGATATGGAGATCGAATTTGAGTTCCTCAGTCTTTCCGATATCGTGCAGAAAAGCCGCCGTCAAAAGCAGGTCGCCGTCCAGTTGAGGGTAATGCTCGGCTGCATGGAGCGCCATCCGGCAGACGGAAAGGGTGTGTTCCAGCAGGCCGCCCAGATAGTTGTGGTGGAAGTTCTTGGCGGCCGGTGCCTTTTTAAACCCGGAAACAAACTCTGCATCTCCCAGAAACCGGTCGATCAAACCCCTGAGATGCGTGTTCTTCACCTTTCTCAGGATTTTCCTGAGAGATCTCATCATTTCTGAAGGATCGTAGGTTGCCGATTCCAAAAAGACTGCCGGATCCATATCTGATTTTGAGACCTCAAGGTTGGTAAGGGTGATCTGCAGCTTTCCCCTGTATGAACTGGAATGTCCTTCCACCTGGACAATATCTCCCTCAAAGAACAGGGGGGAAAGTGCATCAGCTCCCTCCCATATCCTGGCTTCTATTTCTCCGGTTCTGTCTGCCAGGACAAGGCTGAGAAAGGGATCGCCTTTCCGGGTTGTCCCCGCTTTTTTTTCCTTCACCAGGTAAGAACCCGTTACTTTTTCGTTCTCAGTAATGTCCTTGATCCAGAGGTGTGAACCTTTTTCAGTCATCAAAATCTCCTGCGGATCCTTTGTCCGCATTGAGGCTGGCCGCACGCTCACGGATTTTTGCCTCCGTCCATTCGGCAGGATCCTCGGAGCGAGTGATTTTTGGGCCCAGGTCATAGGAGCCGGCCTTGAGAATGGCCTCAATGGCCAGGGGCGCCGTATTGCCTGCGTTGAAGACATTGGTCAGCAGTTCATAAACAAAAGTCTCAACCCCCTTTGCCGTTCTTTCGCGCACGTCTTTTGGCAGGCCTAAGATTTTGTTCTCAAAGGGAAGGTTCAGTTTTTTGTAATTCCCTCCTTTGAGGTCCTTTGATTTGGCGTACTCCACCATTTGAGCCCACAATTCCTCTGTAATTCCTTCCCCCGCCACCTTTATGAATTCTCCGTTTTCGTCCAATTGGGCGTTGCCGTAATCGTTGACCTTGACGCCCCATGTAATCATCTGGAGAGCGGTTGCAACGTTGGCTTTGGTTGTGTTGGTTTGCTGGGCGATGCTTCTAAGGCGGTCTGAATTGTTGCCCGATGTCCCGTGCTGGGCGCCGGAAACCTTGTATTTGGATAATGCGTTGTGGATCTCTGATGTGAGGGGGACCTGGATACCCTTGTCGCTCGCCTCAATTCCGTGTGTGGTTCCATTGTTTAAGGCTATCCAATCAGGAAAGATATCGTGGGCGTTGAGGCCCTGTATCAAAAAAAGGGCCTCGTTTACCGTTGAAAGACCTTCCTTTCCCTTTATCTCACCCACCTCCGTCTCATATCCGGCCCAATCGG
>CAZIXY010000216.1:0-5874 GCA_964543315.1 uncultured Desulfobacteraceae bacterium
GCCGCTGATTTCAAGGACCGACAGAAAGACCTTGTAGGCCTCATCAATTGTTACCTTCTGTGGTGAAAGGATGGTCGCATTCCCTTTAACAGCGGGATCCACAAGAAAATTCCTGCCCGTCAACTCGCTGATAAACTTGATAAGCACGCGAATATCCACATCCTTGAAATTCATTGTAACGGATCCGGGTCTTGTCCTGTACAAGGTTTTCGGTCCGGGCTGCTCTTTTTGCTCAGCAACAGCGTTATTTCCAACAAAAAATAACAAAAAAAGCGGCGGCAGCAGCAGAATCAATTGCATACCTTTGTGTCTGTTTCGGCTCATATTCTTATCTCAAAACTCTCTTCTATTGTTTAAGACCTATCTCCTCGGGCGTCTTCTTTTTGTCCTCTTTCTGGCCGGTTTTCTCCTTTTCTCAGTTTTGACAGGCGGGGAAGGCTCAGTAATTTCTTCCATGAACAAAACCTCTTTAACTCCTTTCCGCTCAATCACGACTCGATCCCTCAAAACCTGAACAATACGGGCCCCGTGGACAAAATCATTCAAGTAATAAAGATCCTCTTTGTTGGTTTTTTTATCAAGGATCATGGCATATGAATCCCGGTTTTCCCCCACCACCGTGCCTTTGAGTTTGAGGTTAAGTTCCGTAGACTTTATGATTTTCTGTTCCGGCACCGGAGAAGCCGGTCCGCCTGTTTTTGTACCAAATATATCATAACGAATAACGGTTTGATAATCTTGAAGTTTCTTCGGCTTTTCCGAAGATGCCACAATCGTACTGGTGGGTTCCTCATGACTGATCTGAGGCAGGTGAGGACCTTGTTTCTTCGATGCCCAAGTCAGGACAATGTTTGATGCCACCCAAAGTATGAGTAATGCAAAACAGATATTTATCAGTAGTAGATATCTTTTCAGGTTCATTTTTTTGATTTAAATAAATAGATATTATATAGGTTTTTCCCAAAAAAATCAAACATGACGAATTTCCTTGCGGCCGTCCTAACCTTTGACCACTTTGAACTGTTTTCTTCTCAGGGCCCTTTTCAAAATATCAATCACCGGACTTTCTATTTCCTCCCAGGAACATGATATTTCCTTTTTCAGGAGTATTTCTTTGGGCTTGATTGTTATCTCCTTGACTCCCGGTATCAAGGAGATTTCATTGACGATCTGTGCTCCTATGAAACCCAATTGTTTTTTCAGAACGTCTTTCGAATCCTTGTCGAGGGGCTTTTTGTAGCGTTCCACACGCAAAGCGGATATTTCGACAGTCGTAAGAAATGACTCCATTTCAGGGTTTGGATGCTTATAGATCACTATTTCGGAATTTCGCATTTGTTTTTCCCCGTTCTTCTTCCTGTTAATCTGGTGCACACCCTTCCGCCAAAAGCGGAAACCCTTGGTCCGAGGAAGCAAGGGGTTGGCAGCCGTCAATTCTTTTTGGCTTTCAAGTATTTCAATCGAATCCCTGAATCCTTGGCCCCCTGAATTTTTATAGAATCACCAATTAGTTTCGATGGATTCCCATTCCTTAATTTTATTGTTGTGATCTTACAAATTTCAATGTAAATATCAAGAGCGCATGTCCTTTAAACATCATGAAACAACCTTTTAAAGGCTGTCTGATAATTCGGGTTCATGTCAGCAGGGTAATGATATACCTAATACAAAGGAAAAACCATAAAACTATTGAGGAGGAATTTTAAGCATGGAGATCAAAACCTTAGGAGTTGTAGGTGCGGGACAGATGGGTTCGGGAATAGCACAAGTAGCAGCAGCCAGCGGGCTATCCGTGGTTATGAACGACATCGCGGACACATTCGTGGAAAATGGCTTTACTACTATTGAAAAGAGTCTTGGACGTTTGGTCAAAAAGGAAAAAATCACGGCAGAAGATCAGAAGGCCATATTGGGCAGAATTGAAGGCTCTACATCTATAAAGGATCTGGTAAAGGCTGATTTTGTGGTTGAGGCAGCTACGGAAAATGAGGAGCTTAAACTGCAAATCTTTAAAGATCTGGATGAATGCTGCGAAGAGGGTGTCATACTCTCCTCGAATACATCTTCCATCTCTATCACAAAAATCGCCGCAGCTACAAAAAGGCCCCAAAAGATCATAGGCATGCATTTCATGAATCCTGTTCCAATGATGAAATTGGTTGAAATAATAAATGGTCTTGCTACTTTAGAAGATACATTTCAAGTAACGCATGATCTTGCGGTTGCGATGGGAAAAATACCGGTTCCTGCCAACGACTTTCCAGGTTTTATCGCCAACAGAATACTTATGCCAATGATCAACGAGGCTGTTTATGCTCTTTTTGAGGGAGTTGGTACTGCGGAGGATATTGATCAGATTATGAAATTGGGGATGAATCATCCAATGGGTCCGCTGGCACTGGCCGATCTGATTGGCCTGGATACCTGCCTGGCGATTATGGAAGTACTGCACGAGGGATTGGGTGACAGCAAGTACAGGCCCTGCCCCCTTTTGAAGAAATATGTCGATGCAGGATGGTTTGGTAGAAAGTCTGGAAAGGGATTTTACGACTACTGAGATTTCACGGGTCACCTTGGCAGTTATCGGCTACCCATATTCATTTTCAATGGTTTGCAAATTCGAGAGCTTTATAGTATGTTGAAGCTGTAAAACTAAGGGAATTCTATCGGGATTCAAGGGGCCGAGATTCCACTAAAGGCCGACAAGAGCATGAAATTTGGGGGAAAATCTCATGGCAAAACTATTGATTGTTGATGATGAAGAACATATCCGCTACCTGTATTCAGAAGAATTAAGTGAAGCGGGATATGAAGTTATAACCGCCGACAGTGGTCACAGACTCCTGGAAAAAATCGAGAAAGAAAAACCTGATTTAGTTGTTTTGGACATCAAGATGGTTGATTATAACGGGCTGGATTTATTGCAGGATATCCGGAATAAGTTTTACAACCTGCCCGTTGTTCTATGCACCGCCTATGATACCTTTAAGGAGGACATGAAATCTATTGCCGCGGATTTTTACGTCATAAAATCTTTTGATCTGACAGAACTTAAAACCAAGATCGCCATGGCCTTGGAGGCAAGTAATGAAGCGGAGGCGTGAAAGGATTCATATCTACCTACTTACCGTATCCAACCGGTAAGATAAGAAGCGGTTCGTGATTCTTATAGACGCCTGTCAAGCCGGCCACTTTCCCATCATCAAAAGCACCAACGATTCCTGCTGAAAGCCCCAGGGTCTGGCACTGCAAAAGGATGTTCTGGCTTATATGCCCTATCTCCATAAGGGCATATCGAATACCCCTGTCGCCGTATTTAATTGTGATCCGCCGGTATTCGGCCGTTAGAACAAAAAGCACCGGCGCCAATGCCATCCACATTTGGCTCAAAGATGCGATCGCCAAATCATTTCTCCTGTCCCCTTCGGCAACCTTCGTGACAGAATGATGCTTGGGTTGGTAATGATAAACACCGGCGACCAAATCCTCAACGCAATTATCCCCCACCGCCGCATAGACATCCGCAGGATAAAGGGCTCCCCCGGAAGGTGAAGCCCTTTTGAAACCTCGATCCTCTGTAATCCCCTGGGCGGACCAAAGAATCTGGGAAAACTGATGCTTTCTAATCGGTGTTTTCCCATATGACCTCACAGTCCTTCTTTGCTTTATAGCCTTTTCCAAAGACACGGCCCCATCTTGAACAGGAGGGTCTAAAGTCATGACTGTTTCCTTTTTTCTAAACGGTTTTTTGCCTTTTGCTGAAACATTATCGGCCCTGAAAGGTAAAGCGGCCGAAAAAGCCCATCCGGCCGTGGCGGCTAACTTGCAGACCTGCCGCCTGTTAAGGGAGACATTCGTTATCACCATATCCCATAGCCCTGACACGTGTTTTGCTTTATTTGTATAAGACATTGGTATTGTTAATAACTTTTGGCATCAACAACGATTTTTTCGCTTTTTTCAGGCAGGGTGAGCCGAGCGCATCTAAGGCTGATCCTCCTGGAAGGCAAATAATTTTCAGGGCGCAATAAGAACCTGATCACCGAATCGTTCCAATAGGGCTTCTGAAAGTTCTTCTGCAGCCGTCCGGTTTTCCAGTTCCACCATAAGTTCGCCCTTACGACCAACAACCAAATTGCCATGCTTCTCAATCACCTCGGAGACCTCCGCTGGTTCGACCGTCCACCAGCCTCGTGTCCTGAGTAGCAATTCTTTTCCTTTCAACCGCCTTGGAGTGACCAGATCAATTCTTCGAAACCAGGCATCCCATCCGATCTGGGCCGGTTCTTTCAGGACCGGACTAACCGGATCATGGTATATACGACAGCGTCCGAAAAGCCTTAATTGAATCACTGCAGAACCTCTCTTATTAAAGACATCAGATCTTCATCATGGGGAAGGCCTTCTTCGGCGACCTCAATGCCGGCTATGCCGAGCGAATGTACCAGACAGCAAACGTAAAGCCGCTCGGCTCCTTCCTCAACCGGTTCCAATCCCCTTTCAGAAGCAAGAGGCCACGCCTGCTCAAACATATCCCTTGCTGCCTCCCTGACATGTCCGATCCTGCCGTCAAAAAACGAAATCCCTGATTGTTCCAGGATGGCTCTATAAGCCTTCTCCATGCGTGAAAACACTATTCGCATCATTTGTACAGAGGGATCACGGCCCCAGTCATCTCTCACTTCTTTATGTTGCTTCCTCTTCATTTTAATACTCTCAAATTTTAGTATTTATAGAATACCACAAGTTCTTCAGCTTTAGAAGTGCTTGAGAAAAGTTCACCGCCTCAGCCGATTCACCCGGCAAATCATAAGATTGTTTTCTGTTGCTGTAATACCAAATATGTTATATTTTTATCAATATCGACTGAATAAAAACCGAAGATTTAGAGTTCTTGGTTTCAATCTTCCGTATATGGAAGTGCACGATGCCACTCTTCTGCCCCAGGCCTTGAAATGTTATGGACAAGAACTCAAAGCGAAAAAATTAATGATCGTTCACTGGGGAACCTTCCGCCTTGGGGACGAACCGGTACATTTCCCCCCGATCCAAATCCGGCGTGAACTGAAAGACAAGGGGCTCTTAGATCGCCTTGTCGCTCTTAGTCACGGAAAAACACTTTTTTACAAGCAGGATTCAGGCTCGAGCTGATGAATGTTTCTGTAAGCCAAATCGGGGAGTGTAGTTTGTACAATTAAAAACAGGCTAATTAAAAAAAAGCTCCCGATATTTCCATTCAATAAAGATAAAACACAGGGAGCTTTTTATATTAACTTTTTGTTTACAAACTCCGCGCCTTTTTATGTAACGACTTTGAAATACCGGCCTGAAGATTTAACCAGAAATTCAGGACAAGACACATCAGGCCTTAGCATACTTGCCTCTGCCTACCTTGCTGATCTTTCCATCTTTATTGGCACGGTGGACGATATCCCAAATCTTCCGGGTATTGTAACCGGTCTTGTTCTGAATTGTAGCTGTGTCTATACCCTTTCGACTCCTGTTCACAATTTTAAGAACCGTCTCGGTGGCTGAAATAGTCCTCTTGCTTTTTTTATCAGGGACTTTCCTCTTGACAGCCTTCTTTGCACCGGCCCGCCTTGTAGCTGTTTTTCTTTTAACAGCGCGTTTTTTTACTACCGTCTTTTTTGTTTTGCTTGCCTTAGCCTGAGCCCCCTCAAGCTTATCAAGTGCCTTAACTAATTTATCGGTTCTTTTGGTGAGCTCTTTCAGATTCTTTGATATCGCATTCAAACTTCTTCTTAACTGTTTCATAATATTTTCCCCTTTCACTTAATTGTTTCTTTAAAAAACTATGTCCTGAATAAATTCACCTCCTTAATAAGAAGTCAAGTATAGTGAACGCACTTGCTT
>CAZIXY010000217.1:0-5860 GCA_964543315.1 uncultured Desulfobacteraceae bacterium
CTTCCCCGCCGAGTAAAAAGGCGTAACGCGACTTTTTACGAGGTTATCAAAATTGGGAATAAACCAGCACAATGTGGAATTCAGCTTCTGCCCTGTCTGCGGCGGAAAGCTCACGTCCTTGAAATTGAAAGAGAACGAACGCACCAGGCTTGTGTGCTCGGCCTGTGATTATGTCTTTTTTCTGGACCCCAAGGTTGTGGCTTGCTCAATACTCATGATGGATGGTAAAGTTATCTTATTGAAGCGCGGAATCAGTCCTCAGAAGGGGAAATGGGTTATGCCGGGCGGTTATGTCGATCGGGGCGAAGAGGTTGAGGCTGCCGCAATTCGGGAAACCATGGAAGAATGCGGACTGGAAATCCGAATCGAAAGACTCCTTGGGATCTATTCCTATCCCGGACACATTCCGGTGGTAATTGTTTATGTAGCACAGTACGTATCAGGCGAACTCAGTGCCGGAGACGAGACCCTGGAAGCCGGCCTTTTTTCGGAAGACCGGATCCCATGGCAAGATCTTGCCTTCCAAAGTACGGTAGATGCCCTGAAGGATTTTTATAAAATCTTTTAATGGCTATGATTCTGAGAAGCCACCTGTGGCTCAATGAAAGAAAAAGAAAGGAAAGCAGATATGGACTTAAAACCGGAAAAAATTGACGACCTTGGACCGGAGAAAAGAAAGGCTGTCATGGAAAGGTCAATGGAAGACATCTCATCCGTTTACGAAGATGTCCGAAAGATTGTGGAAGATGTCAAGAAACACGGTGACGCTGTCGCCCTTAAGCATTACCGGAAGCATAAGCAAACTATTTCCAAGGCCGACCTGGAAGTCACCAGAGAAGAAATCGATGAGGCTTACAAGCAGATAAGCACTGATGTTGTCGAGGCCCTGAAAATTGCCGCCGGTAACATAACGCGTTTCCATAAGGCCCAAATCGAGCGTGAAATGTGGTCCATAGAGGTGAGAGACGGGATCCTGGCGGGTCGCATTACAAGACCTATGGATATTGTTGGGTGCTACATACCGGGAGGTACAGCGGCCTACCCCAGTTCCATTCTTATGACCGTCCTGCCTGCAAAGGTCGCAGGCGTAGGCCGGATCATGGCCGTAACCCCGCCCAGTAAAGGAATGGTGGCAAATCCGGCCACACTTGTCAGCGCGGATATCGCCGGATGCGACCGGATTTTCAAGGTCGGAGGGCCATGGGGTGTCGCAGGGCTTGCGTACGGCACGGAGACCATGCCGAGGGTAGACAAGATAGTGGGGCCGGGGAATAAGTATGTTACCGCCGCCAAGATGCTGGTGTACGGTCAGGTAGACATTGATTCTCCGGCCGGTCCCAGTGAAGCGCTCATCCTGTGCGACGAAACAGGAGATCCGGAACTGATCGCCGTTGACTTCCTGTCCCAGGTGGAACACGATCCCGATTCCGCGGCTGTACTCGTCACAACATCGGAAAAAATCGCAGAGGAGGTCTGCGATATCATAAACAGGGAATTCGATACACTGCCGAGAAAGGAGATTTTCGAGTCCTCGCTTTCAAAGCACTCGTATGTATTGACGGCCAGAGACATGGACCAGGCGATTGAATTCACCAATGAATATGCCACCGAACATTTAGAGATTCTGACTCAGGATCCTTTCATTACACTGAACAAAATACGGCATGCCGGGTCCATTTTTATGGGCCCCTATGCGCCGGTTCCGGTGGGTGATTATGCCTCCGGGACTAACCATGTCCTGCCTACCGGACAATGTGCCAGGATGTTTTCCGGTCTGTCTGTGGATGATTTCATAAAAAAACCCACATTCCAGTATTTGAGCCGGAAAGGCCTGGAGGATCTGAAAGATGTGGTTATCACCCTGGCAGAAGAGGAAGGACTGCCTATCCACGCAAGGGCGATAAGGGCAAGGTTTAAGTGAAGCGCTAAAAGGAATAAATAGCCGATAGTGAATAGTAAATAGTGAAAAGAGAGAATATAGGATACAGCCGTCTACGCCAAAGGCTATGGCGGCCAGGGAAGACAGGAGGCAGAAGTTAGAAGACAGTAAGCAGCGGCAACGTGCAAATTGAAAGTCGCCGCGTATCTGTCGGGAGGCTCGGCGTGGCACACTTTTCCAGGCCGCATCTACTCCCACGGTGGTGACCGACCCTCGCTGCGGGCTGCCGGAATAGAAGGCAATAAATACCATTGGGCCGTTGCAGTGCAGACCGCGACTCGGGCCGCAGCATAGTCCGGAGGAACTTTGATCCGGAAGATGCGTCCTTTCGAAGAGCCCCATACCCCGCCTGCTGCACGGCGGGCAAGCCGTGAGGGTCCCCACGTATCTACAGGGAGGATCGGAATCCTGGAAAAAGTTTCAAGGCCACGCTGCCCAATCATCAACTGAAAGCTCACTGCTGATAGCTTACGGCATCCCAATTGGGCGTCAGCCCAATTGGGATTTCACTCTTTTTATATCCTTGATATCTGAAGTAATAGATGCTAAACACCTATTGCTCAATTATCATATCATGGAAAACCGCTTATTGAGTCCCTTAGCAAAAAGTGTTTGAATGTAGGACTCTAAATAGAATTATCAAACGGCTTTTTGAAAGGAGGTTGTTTAAATGGCTGAAATCAGAGGGTATAACATGCCTGATGAGCTTTATTACCATAAAGACCACGCATGGGCACGAGTGGATGGAAACAAGGTAACGGTGGGCATGCACGACATGTTCCAGAAGGAATCGGGCGATATTGTCTTTGTTGACCTCCCTGAAGAGGAAGATGAGGTGGAACAGGGGGAAATTTGTGGAAAGATTCAATCCAGGAAATGGATTGGTAAGCTGGTTGCCCCGGTATCAGGGGAAATAGTGGAAATAAACGAAGAACTGGAGGAGGACACGAGCCTCATCAACAAGGACTGCTATGGCGAAGGCTGGATCCTGGTGATCGAGGCCAGCAACCTGGAGGAAGAACTCGCCACCCTCTATCATGGTGAGTCGGTTGTCGGTTTTATTGAAAGTGAGCTGGAGGTTGTCGAAGCGGAAAAAGCGAAGGCAGAATAAAAGGCATGAGGCAATCGGCTTTCAGCCCTCAACTGAAACCTTTTACTGGAACACTTGATTTTTAAAGGCCGAGGCTTATTGCTGATTGCCGTCCGCTGATCGCTTACGGCAAAGATATAATGTCTACCCACTGGCGTCTTTTTAAAGATCTTTCAAGGTCCGTGTCCACGGCCGAAGGTCTTGCGGTGGATGACACCCTGCCCCAGGCGGTGGCATACAATCAATCCCCGCCGATACTTCACCTATACACCTTCATCCCTTCCGTGAACGTGGGCAAATATCAGGATATTGAAGCCGCCCTGAGGCTGGACAGATGCCGTGCTCGCGGGATCGAGTTCGGTCGAAGGAGTACCGGCGGTGGAACTGTGATCATGGGACCCGACATAGTAGCCCTGGGGCTGGGAATAAATGTGGACTACCCGGGCCTCAAAAAGGGAGTGGGAGGGGTCTTTGAGTCTTTGAGCATTGTCCTCATAGGGGCACTTGAAAAAATCGGAATAAAGGCCTATTTCCAGCCCAAAAACGATCTCGAGGTAGGGGGTAAAAAGATCGCCGGGCTCTCGGCCGCATCCGAGGACGGAAAAAGTCTTCTCTTCCACACGAGTCTGCTGGTGGATTTTGATGTCGAGCTGATGACCGATATTATGAACACCCCCGTGATCAAGCTCCAGGACAAGGGGTATAACTGCTTCAGCCGGCGAATGACGACGGTGAGACGAGAACTGGGCCGGGATGTCCCTATCAACGAGGCTATGAAGGCTATTGAAGAAGCCTTTGAAGAGGAATTCGACATCCGTTTCAAAGCTGACGCCCCGGACGAATGGGAAAAGGATACTATCCGGCGCTTCATTGAGGAAAGATATACGAATCAGGAATGGATTTTCTCTCACAAACATCCCAGGTCCAGGATGGGAATTGGACAGCTCAAGACAAAGGGCGGTCTTCTGGAAGTCTACCTTTCCCTGTCCGGAGCCTCCATAGAAAATGTCCTGATCACCGGAGATTTTTTTTCCACAAGTGAAGACCTGCATTGCCTTGAGAACGCCCTTAAATGGACATCCTCAAGAAAGGAGAGTATCGAAAAAAACCTTTACTCGGTATGGCGCGGTGACATGATTTACGGTCTGGATGTGCCCACTCTCACCCAGGCCATCCTCAAGGCAAAGGAAAATCAGGTTCGGCTGTGACGTATCTCACGCAGAGACACAGAGGGCATCCGCCTCCGCCCCTTCGACTTCGCTCAGGGCTATGACGGGACAAGATGGCGCGGCAGGCGGAGAAAACGAAAACAGAAAAGATTTACAGGATGAGAGGGATTTTACTGTTAACAAAGTACTGTTTCAAAGACATCAGAAAGTGATGGGCCGGATGATATTTCATCCGGACTTATGAGGAGGCGTCATCGTGAGTAAAAATAAGATTGCTTATTTTTACTCACGATGAGACTCCCCATATATCTTTGAAACAGCAACGAAAAAACTCTGTGTCTCTGTGCACTCAGCGTGAGACAATCTTTTTCAAAAAGATCCACAAGATCCTGTTCATCCTGTCTAATAAATAATGCCGAAATCCGCTGAAAAACAACAAAGTCCCGAAGTCGCCAAAATGAGCCAGGCCACCGCCATTTCTCTCGGACTGATGAGTGGAAGGATGTACCGGGGCGCCGTGAACAAGTGCGTCAACCTCCTGGTGCATTATCCGGAAGGCTGTTCGGCCAACTGTGCCTACTGCGGCCTGGCCAAGAAGCGTCCGGGAACCTATACGGACAGGAGCTTTATACATGTGGCGTGGCCTGTCTTTCATATGGATGAAATAATACGGGCCATTAACAAGGCCCCCGCCTACGTGAAGAGGACCTGCATCTCCATGATCACCAACGGCAAGTGCCGGCAGGCCACTCTGGACATGACCCGGCGGTTGAAAGATGAGACCTCCCTCCCCATATCGCTTCTCATCAGCCCAACCATCCTGAATGAAAAAGACCTGGCGGAAATGAAGAAAAGCGGGGCCGATAAGATAGGTGTGGCCATAGATCTCGCCACGCCTGAATTATTTGACAAGTACCGGGGCAAAGGTGTCTCCGGGCCCCACAAATGGGAGAAGTACTGGGATATTCTTGAAAAGGCCCTTGATATTTTCAAGTTCCCTAACGTGGGAGCGCATCTTATGGTGGGAATGGGAGAAACTGAAGAGCAAATGGTAACATTGATGGACAGGCTCTGGCACATGGGTGTGGAGTCCCACCTCTTTTCCTTCTTTGCCGAGGAGGGCTCCAGGCTGGCCGACAGGCCCCAGCCCCCATGGCCCACCTATCTCAGGGTTCAACTGGCGCGTTATATTATCGAACAGAACCTTGCCGAATGCGGGGATATGCGTTTTGACCGGGACGGCCGAATCATTGACCTCGGACTGGCTTCGAATCTGCTGGAGAGTGTTATCAATTACGGTCAGGCCTTTATGACCACCGGGTGCTCGGGTCCGGACGGAGAGGTGGCGTGCAACCGGCCCTTTGGAAACTGCCTTCCCGATGTCCGGCAGTGGAATTATCCCTACCTGCCGAACGAAAAAGAACTGGATCTCATCCGCGAAAATATCTTTAAGCTTGATGAGTCTTTTTCGTAAAACGTCCTTCTTATGCCGATACTCATAAAGTTGGTGAAACAAAACACCAGATTTGGGTTGCCAAAAAACATTTTGACAAGTAGACTGAAAGCTGTTAGGTAGCAACTTTTTTATCGGGCCGTTAGCTCAGTTTGGTAGAGCAGCGGACTTTTAATCCGTTGGTCGTGAGTTCGATTCTCGCACGGCCC
>CAZIXY010000218.1:0-5844 GCA_964543315.1 uncultured Desulfobacteraceae bacterium
TGAACAGCGGGGCAGAGGCAGTTGAAAATGCCGTGAAGATTGCACGCTACGCCACTAAACGGCCAGCCATCATCGCCTTTCAGAACGCCTTTCATGGCCGTACCTATATGGCAATGACCCTTACCAGCCAGGTGAAGCCATACAAGTGGGGCTTCGGTCCCTTCTGCCCCGAGGTCTACCGTATGCCCTATGCGTACTGCTATCGCTGTCCATTCGGGTTGGAATACCCTTCCTGTGAGCTCCACTGTGCTGAGTATTTAGAGCAGTTCTTCGTAAGCAACGTTGCCCCCGATGCAGTAGCCGCGCTCATTGTGGAACCAGTGCAAGGGGAGGGGGGCTTTATTGTCCCGCCACAGGGTTATTTTAAGAAGATCAAGGCCATCTGCGAGAAGCATGGGATCCTGCTTATCATGGACGAGATTCAAGCCGGGATGGGACGAACCGGGAAGCTCTTCGCCTCTGAGAACTTCGATGTCATCCCCGATATCATCCTCACCGGCAAATCAATCGCAGCAGGGCTGCCCTTGGCTGGCATCACCGGTAGGGCAGAGATAATGGATAAACCTCATGTGGGGGGGCTGGGCGGGACCTACGGAGGCAACCCCATTGCATGCAAGGCAGGGCTGGCAGTTTTGGACACGCTGAACGAACAAATGTTGGACAGATCCGAAAAACTGGGAGAGAAGCTGCGGAAGCGGTTTATGGATCTACAGAGCCGATATGAGATTATCGGTGATGTTAGAGGGCTTGGCCCCATGATAGGAATGGAGCTAGTGCGAGATCGGCAGAACAAAGAGCCAGCTTCAGAAGAGGCTGGTAAGCTCGTGAAGCGTTGCTATGAGAGTGGCCTCATTATTCTTCGCTGTGGCGTCTACCACAATGTGATTCGGATTTTGATGCCGCTTGTTATCACTGATGATCAGCTTGAGAAAGGTTTTTTGATTCTAGAAGATAACTTGAACGATATCCTTTGAATCAAGAACAGGATTTTTTGCAATAGAGTGAGGCAATTGCATTTGCATATTTTAAAATTTTAAAAAAGAGAGGAGTTTAAATAAACCATGGCTATTCTCGAAGAACCGATAAAAGGCGTACCTATAATTAAAAACTATATCGATGGAGAATGGGTTGAGTCAAAAGGTGAAATAATAGACGTTGTTAATCCAGTTAAAGGCGAGACCATTGCAAAGGTTGGAATTTCAACCAAAGAGGAAATAGATGATGCAGTAAAGGCGGCTCAGGAGGCTTATCCTGATTGGAGAGCGACGCCTCCTGTTGCCAGGGCGAGATACCTCTTTAGATTAAAAGAGTTGCTGGAAGAACATTTTGAGGAGGTAAGCAGGGTCCAGACCCAGGAACATGGGAAAACCATAGATGAGTCCAGGGGAGAGACAAGGCGGGGTATTGAAAATGTAGAGGTGGCCTGTGGGATTCCTACCTTGATGATGGGGGATACTTCAGAGGATATTGCATCGGGTATAGATGAATATCTTATAAGAGTGCCTTTAGGGGTTTTCGGGATTATAGGCCCCTTTAATTTCCCATTTATGATTCCTCTCTGGTCGGCTCCCTATGCTGTAGCCACTGGAAACACGGTCGTTGTTAAACCATCCAGTGAAGTCCCTTGCAGTCAATCAAAGATTGCTGAGTTAATAGATGAAGCTGGTTTTCCTCCCGGGGTATGGAATGTAGTAAATGGCGGAAGAACAGTTGTAAATGGTATGTTGGACCATCCGGAGATTGAAGGGATAACCTTTGTTGGCTCCACTCCCACAGCGAGAGATGTTATTTATCCGAGGTGTGGTGCCACGGGAAAAAGGGTGATTGCCCAGGGTGGCGCAGCAAACTTTATGGTCGTCATGCCAGATTGTAATATAAGAGGAACCGTGCCGGCTCTTATGACATCGTTCTTTGGCAACGCAGGTCAACGATGCCTTGCAGGCCAGAACCTTATTATTGTTGGCAACGATGATAAATTCTACAATGAATTTATGGATGCTGTTAGTGCTACAACAAAAGGGATAATTATTGGGAACGGGCTTGATGAATCGGTTCAGATGGGGCCTGTACGTGATACACAGAAAAAAGAAAAAATACTGAACTATATAGAAAGTGGTTTAAAAGAAGGGGCGACACTTAGACTGGATGGGAGGAAGCCTAAGATTACCGGTAAGTACCCTGATACCTGCTTTCTAGGCCCTACCGTCATGGAAAACGTAACTCCCGAAATGAAGATAGTTACCGAAGAAATCTTTGGTCCTACCATGGGCGTGATGAAAGCGAAAGATCTGGACGAAGCCATAGAAATCTGTAATGAAAATCCATTTCATAACGCTGACGCTATCTTTACCTCAAATGGTAAAGATGCACGCAAGTTCCAATATGAATGTAACTGCGGTAATGTAGGGATAAATGTGGGAATCGTAGCACCTATGGCGTTCTACCCTTTCAGTGGTATGTCCGGTTCATTCTATGGGACATTACATACACAAGGCAAGGAAGCTGTTCGTTTTTTTACTGAAAGTAAAGTCTGTATCCAAAGGTGGTTATAGGAAGGGAGGTAAAAGTGAGACTGCATACAGCTTCTGAGACTATAAGCTTTGCCAAGGAGCTTGAGGAGAAGTTGGCAAAGTTTTATGAAGATTTGGCCAAGAGATATTCTAAGAACGAGGATATCTTGCTCTCGTATGCCAAGGAAAACAAGAAATATATTACCCAAATCCAAAGGGCGTATTATTCTGTTATCACCGATGCTATCGAGGGGGGATATGCCTTTGATCTGGATCCCAATGAGTATACACTTGATACCGAACTGCCAGAGAAGGCAAGCTATTCTGATGCTCTGGATAAGGCTGTGGAGATTGAAGAAAACATGATAAAGTTTTACACGGTTGCAGCCGAACAATCAATGTCGCTTATGGCTGATGTTCCAAGGAATTTTAAGATAGTGGCAAGGAAAAGGAGCAATCGTATATCAAAACTAAAGTCAATTGTTTAGAAATTTGGTATTAATTAGGTGAAAAAATGAGTGAAAAAAAACGTGTCTCTTGTCCAATAAAACATGTCAGTTTCTATATTGTTAGGCATAGAGACGGTAGCCATGCGGTTAAATGTATTAATTCAAAGGTGTGTGGCGGCTCATGTCCTTATTTGAAAGACCCCGAATATAAAAGTGAATACAAAAGAGCCCCTATATATAAGAAAGAAGACTAACAAACCTAATGCATTAAGGTACTAAAGGTTATGAAAGGGAAAGAACTTCAAATTCCCGTATACAACCAATAATTGAGGCTTATCGGGGTCTATGTTTCTAAATGAGGGTTTTAGGGTGGGTGAATGATTGAAGGTTTGTCTCAAGCAAAAGGATAACCCATGCGATTACAATTTCAAAAAGATTTATGCACTGGATGTAAACTTTGCCAACTGGCCTGCTCAGCTACGCATGACCGGGTTTTTAACCCTGAAAAGTCCAGAATTAAGATAATACACGAATACAAACAGAATGACATTCATATTACTGCGAGGTATTGTACTTTCTGTCGGCATTGTGAGGAAGCATGCCCGGAAGGAGCGATCTCGCAGAACGGTTTATGGATGATTGTTGACAGGGATAGGTGCGTGGGATGCGAAGTCTGCGTTGAAGAATGCCCCATGAAAGTAATTTTTATGGATAGCGATGCCAAGGCCGTAATATGTGATTTATGCGGTGGGTCTCCCCAATGTGTTGAATGGTGCCCTACGGGTGCTATCACGGCCGTTGGAAAAAACGCGCCTGTGTCATCAGGAGCTAGCTCTCATGAGTAATTATCGTGTGGCACAATTGTAAATTGAAAATGAGGTGAGTTAATTAAGAAGGATTATTGACAATTTTCTCGTTTGATATAGTTAGTAAAAAGTATTATTAGGTCCATTTAGTTTACCGTTAGAGGCCGATAGAGGATACTTTAATCTATATGTGTTCTATCCCCGTTGCTTGCGGCGTAAAATGCCTATGCGAGCGAATACATATACAAGAGTTACAACGTAACGGTATTGATATACCATTTGGTATTTCCTGGCAAATAGAGGCGTACAGTATGTGATGATCATGTGGATGATGTCATGAATAAACATTCTATAAGGAAGGTTAATGATATGAAGGGTGGGTTTATCGGAAAATTTGTTCGGATTGATCTCTCAGAGAGGAAGATTAAACTAGAAAAGCTGGATGAACGGATTGCCCGGCTTTTCTTGGGAGGCAATGGATATCCTTCATGGATACTGGTCAATGAGGTAGGCAAACATATCGATCCTCTTGGGTCTAAGAACAAATTTATTATCTTTACTGGGCCACTTACTGGGACGATTTGTCCGGGTACTGATTCTTGGGTTGGTTGTTTCAAGAGTCCATTGACCGGATGCTGGGGGGAATCCCGTTGCGGAGGCGGGTTTGGGCCGGAATTAAAAAGAGCTGGTTACGACGGTTTGGTACTTGAAGGAAAAGCGGCTGACCCGGTCTATATTTGTATCCGCGATAGTGAAGTGTCAATTCAGGATGCCCGGCCTCTTTGGGGAAAGACTGTTCCGGAAACGGAAACGTACCTTAAGTCGCTAGAAGGAGAGGATTCGAGAATTATTTCAATAGGTCCTGCGGGAGAGAATTTGGTCAAGTTTGCTTCGGTGATGAGTGAAGGTAGGGCCGCTGGAAGGTGTGGCCCAGGGGCTGTTTTAGGATCTAAGAAGGTAAAAGCGGTTGTAGTCCACGGTAAAAATGATGTTAAGGTTGCTGACATGGATGCCTTTTATTCCCTTTCTCGTAAAATTCGTATTGTGCAGAAAGATCTATCGGTTTGTGGAAGCGAGGAAGGAGCGTTTGGAGCTGGAACCACGTCATGGCTGCCATTTTTCAGTGAAGCTGGAGTAATTCCGGCTAAATACGGTAAATCCAATTGCTGGCCAGGCATAGGAGAGGCATTTTATAGGGATCTTCGTGAAAAATATGCAGTTGTAAAGAAGGCTTGTGAGGGTTGCACGATGGGCTGTTGGAAGATTTGCAAGGTAGAAGATGGCGAGTGGGCAACTCCTTACACAGATGGTCCTGAATACGAAACAGTTGCGACTTTTGGTCACCTGATGATGAACGATCAGATAGAGCCAATCATTTACGCAAATTATCTCTGTGACAGCCTGGGAATGGATACAATATCTGCTGGTGCAGTTATTGCGTTCGGGATGGAATGCTACGAAGAGGGGTGGCTTCCAGATTCCGAAATTGAAAATTTAGAACTTGCATGGGGAAACATGCCTGTCGTGATTGAGCTTTTAAAAAAGATTGCATTCCGTCAGGGCTGTGGTGATATCTTCGCTGATGGAGCTGTTTCCCTGTCGAAGAAGATAGGTGGTGAGGCTGTAAAAATACCGCTCCATGTGAAAGGGCTTGATATCCCTGCTCATGATCCGAGAGGCAGGTACGCTGGAAAGTCATGGCTGCTACAGTATGCAACAGGGAACCGCGGTGCGTGCCACATCCATCCCCAAGAGCCTACTCTGCTGATAGGAAAATATGACAAGCTAGGATTTAGAAAAGAGGAATGGAAAGGGATCGACAATCCGGTAAGTCTTGAGGGAAAAGCCGCCATTGTAAAATGGTGTCAGGAATTTGGGGATTTTCAGGAAAGTCTTGGAACATGTAAGTTTCATGGATTTGCTGCACCAGCTTTTACAGCCGACATTTATGCAAGTCTTTTATCGGCTGCGACTGGATGGGAAGTTGACAAGAAAGAATTATTTAAAATTGGCGAAAGAATATTCAATGCACAGCGATGTTTTAATGTCCGGGAGGGAATCAGTAGGAAAGATGACCGG
>CAZIXY010000219.1:0-5811 GCA_964543315.1 uncultured Desulfobacteraceae bacterium
CGAGACCTCCACTCCTTCCATCACGGCTGGAAATGACTTCAAGATTGAAACCCTGAACATGGACAGATACGAACGCTTTGCCTTTCATTATAAGGAAAACAACATCTTTGTTGAAGTATGCGTGAAGATTGATGAAAGCTCCCCTAACCAAAAGGGCATTGGAAGTGATGCAAATGACGCCGTTGTTGAACAAGATCCAGCGGTGGAAGATCCACAGAAGGCCATAGATGATCTTATTGCAGCAGAAGCCCCGGCAGACAAGGATTCATTGGAAAGTAAAATTGCATCTGAAAATCAATTTTTTGAATCTAATAAGCAATGGGTGGGCACAGATGTCGGCCTTGATAGCGAGGAAGTTGATAACCCTGTGGATACAGTCTTCAAGGCAATGGATATTGATTTGATTCTTGACCTGCCTGTTGAGATAAGTGTCGAACTGGGTCAAACAAAAAAAAGGATAAACGAACTTCTAAACCTTGACAAGGGATCAATTCTCGAATTTTCAAATCTTGCAGGGGAACCTGTGGATATACTGGTTAATCAAAGGCTCATTGCAAGGGGAGATGTCGTCATTGAGAAAGAAAAATATGGGATCCGGGTCCTTGAAATAGCAAGTCGAAGTCAACGAATCGAGAGTTTAAGATGAATTATGACAGACCTTATGCTTGACCAATTTGATCACATCTCTCAAAAGGAATTGAAAGTAATTCTGGGAAAAGAGAGAAAGACGATGCTGGTCTCTGAGCTATGCGAAACGGAAGAATCTAAAATGCCGGACCGTGATATGCCCTTAGAGAGACTGAGATGCCCGGTATACTTCCTGACAAAACTGCTTTTACGATTCGGAAGTATTCCTGGTGCCAATTTCCTTATCACGCTATGGCGCAAGGAAAGTCTGTGAAGTTTTATTTTATAAATTGGAGGGAAAAATGTTTCGAAATTATTTGTTCACTTTTATTATTTTTGCAGGTCTCATGATACACGGTTGCGCTTACTTAAAATCAGCTGGTGTTGGGGATGAAGAAAAAAGTATCACGAGCTTCGACACGAATCCAAAAAGGCAAATGGATTTGCTTGAAAAAGAAAATCAAAGAATAAAAGCTCAAAATGAGCTCCTGTATATACAGATAAACGAGCTGGAAAATCAGATACAGAGGATCAAGAACGAAAACAAGAATGACATGGCTATAGTGAAGCATGAATATAAACTTATGAATGAGCAAATAAAGAGGCTACAAGAAAAAAATCAGAGAATTAAAGATGAAAATGAAACAGATACGGCCGGGATCAGAGATCAAAATGAAATCTTGACTCAACAGATAAACTTATTAAGGGAAGAGAACAAAAAAATCCGAAACAAAAATGAAACCCTCACGGCACAATTAAATAGGCAAAAAGCATCCTCAAATCAACAAACAAGAAAACAAGAAAACCGGAAAAAAAATATTGAGCCACAACAAATGGAGGGGAACTCAAAATCTAAAATCAAGATCAAGGTAAGCTGCGGCGATGGTAATTTAGGTTCAGCCAATGAGATGGCAAAAAAACTTAGAAAGATGGGCTATAAAGCACAATTAATTGATTATGCTTCCCAATCCGACTTTGAACAAAACACTGTATATTTTTCATTAAAATATGAAAACGAGGCAAAAAATCTCTCGACTGGTCTTGGAGGAAACACTTTACTAAAACCTATGAATGGCTCCTCAGAATTCGACCTTATTGTGGTAACAGGCAAAAACGGCGAAGAAACTACCTGAGGTAGATAGGGTTGGAGAAAATCCAGGGCCGCCAGCCGAAAAAGATGAGATGACGGCTGACTTCGACCCGGTAAACGCCCCGCTCTCCTACCCTGAAGGATACCTTTCGGCCCCGCCATTGATTGATCAGGCTCCCGTTCCTCAAGAGTCTGATTCTTCCATCCCCTGGCGTTTCGACAAAAAGGGTTCCAGGATGAAACGGGCCTTCTTCACCCATATCCAAACGGGTGCCACCTTCCGAAATATAATTGAACCGAAAGCCCTTGGCGGGCGCCAGGTTTTCATGAGCAATGTATAATCGTCCTTCTCTCAATGCCTTATACACATCCTGTTTGGCCTCCTTAAAATCTGTCGATAAGGGTCTGTGCTCTAATATATGGACATTTATTGTGTTCAAAAGATGATCATAAGAAAGGGGCGTAAATCGGAGACCGTGCCACTTGAATACTGAGCCGTGGGCGTCTGAACCCCCGATAGCGGCTACCTTTCGTTTCCGACACAAGCTGTCCCAATAGGAAAGGGTTTGTTCACTGGGCCCCTTCAACATCTGAGATTTGAACTTCAGTAAAAAAAGTCCGTGCACAAAGCTTTTGACCCGCTCTTTCCACCTCGATGAATAATTCCATATGCAGATCCCGGTAAAACCGTTTACTGAAAGATCATTCCATGTGTACGCAACCGATTTTTCGCTAAAAGGCATGCCTTTTTCAAAGGGATGGGCCATAAAACCGAAGCCTCCCTGTTTCTCTACCAGGTCAATGACTTTTTGAGGTGATAACGATCCACTTCGGATCATTTCCTTTACATCATAGGCCAGATAGTGATGATATCTCCCGCCAATTTCCAGGCCTAAAAGGACCAGAACACCATTGTAAAAGCCCTCTTCTTCAAGATGAAGGTTTTCCGTCATGTAGTCGTGATCATTAAAGATAATAAAGTCAAGACCGAGTCTTTTAGCGGATTGAGCTACCTCTGGAATGGTCCCTGCTCCATCCGAATAGGCGGAGTGTATGTGCAGGTTACCAACGTATTCAATAAATTCGCTCAAAGTTAAATCTGACTGTTGAAGGGTTCATTGTTTGTAGCTACTCAGGTTACGTAGGCTGAAGGCCAATCGAGAGCCAGACTATGTGAGCATTCACAATTGGTCAAATCTATTCATATTCTCTCAACGCCTTGAGGCCCCTTTTCATAGGCCAGAATATGGCCGCCATATTGATCAAAAAGGCGGCAAGAAAAGAAAGCGTTATGAGGGTCCATTGATATACCGTAACCGGGATACCCCTCACATTGGAAATGAACAAAACATAAACAGGGCCCGCCTCAAGCACGATAATCAACCCGATAAACAGCGCACTCACTATCATAAACAGGACTCCGCCGAAGCCGCTTGCCACCTGTGCGATATTCTGACACGTGAAATTCGGATACAACGCCCCGTACCCTATTCCAAGGGCAACAATTCCAAATACCATAAAAAGCATGGTGCCGGTTGAAAGCAACATCATAAACCTGCTGACTTCTAACAGATAATTCGTCAACGTAATCAATATTTCTGCGAGAACGAGCATTGGCAATAAGAACGAAAAATATTTTCCCCAGAGATATCTTTTAAGTCTCAAAGGAGACGAACGGACGATCCAGTAGGCTTCTCCCTCAGCGCTTATGGCAGTAAAGACAAACCGGGCTGAAACCGCTGCGAGTACGAAACCTGCAAGGCCCATGTTTAGAAAAGCAAGTATGTTCTGCAAAAAATCCAGTCTTATGGGACTCTTATCCAGAGGGAGTACGGTAAAATTATAGACATACACAACGACCAGGGCAATAAGTAGCAGCAATTGAGACCACTGGGTATTGTCACGGAAAAATGTCCGGATGTCTTTGGATACGACAGCGCCCAAATCTCTTCCGAACGGTTTGGAGATAAATTTGGAGAAAAGGGCCAATACCTTTCTCCCTCCCACACGTCTCTTCCTGGCCTCCTGCGATTTGGAAAAGCCCTCAAAATAGACGGCACGGGCAACCCACACATTTATGATCACCAATGACGCCGCCGTGGTCCATGTGAGCGCTACTCCAAACAGAATGCCCCCCCTGGATCCTATAAGGCTCCCCCAGACGGTCTCTGCGATCCATTGTGTGGGAAGATAGGGGGATTGCGGTGCTTTCAGGGCACTCAAATACTGTGCGACAGTAAAAAACGCCTCGGGATCTACCAGTCTCTCCGGCCTCATAAATCTGAAAAGCAGATAAAGAGCCCCCATCATCAAAACCGTCAGAAGCATTATAATATCCCGCGTTCTCTGCGCGGGAAAAATATGAACAAGGAACATGGTCAAAAGAATTCCTATTCCGGCGGCAATAATCACCATGGCCAGGTTCATGTGGAGAATAGTAAAATAAAAGCCGGCACCGGGTCGATACACATAAGCGTATGCCATAAAGACGGGTAGCCCGAATATTATGAGCATCCATGAGCTGTCCATCACCGTGAAAGCAGCCCTGGAGACAAAGAGTTCCTCCACGTCCACGGGGGTGGAATGGCAAAGTTCGAGATCCCCCGAAAGATATAGGTTGGACAACGCCGTTACGATATTACTGAAAACCAAAAGAGAGAAAAAGGTCAGGACTATCATGGAAAGGAGATGCCTGGCCAGAACATCTCCTATCATTTCAGCAGATTGGAAATACATCAGTACGCGACAGGATACCGTAAACATACCGACGCAGAAAGCGAGACCCAGGCCGCTCATCAGGATGATTCTCTTCCTTTTCCCGTTCTGTTCCTGTGAACGGACAAGCTGGTTTCTGAAACCCGAAAACCTAGTTCTCAGTAGAAGATAAAGACCTTTCATGCGCGATCCTTTTCCCCTCGGTCAGTTTTAGAAAAATGTTTTCAAGATTACCGCCCACGCCCGCCTGGAGCCTAAGGTCTTCTCCTGTTCCTTGGGCAATTATCTTGCCTTCCTGTATTATTGCGATCTCATTACAAACCTCTTCGGCCACTTGTAGAGAATGGGTTGACATGAAAATGGTAGTGCCCATCCGGGCCTGGTCCCTGAATATGTCCTTTACAAGCCTTGCACCCTTCGGATCAAGCCCGACCATCGGCTCATCTACAATAAGGAGCTTGGGACTATGAAGCAGGGCCGCACACATTACCAGCCTTTGCTTCATGCCATGCGAATAGCTTCCAACTAACTCCTGCTGCCAATGACTCAATTCGAAAATATCCAACAAATCAGATATTTTTTTCCGCAATGACGGTGAATTGTTCAAGCTGTAAAGCCCTGCAATAAATTGGAGAAACTCCAGGCCGCTGAGCTTTTCATAAACAAACGGACGATCCGGTATAAAGCCGACACATCGTTTGACCTCGGACGGCTCAATCGCCAGATTCATGCCGTTTATAATTATTTGACCCTCAGTTGGTGCAAGCACTCCGGCCATCATCTTGATTGTGGTGGTCTTCCCAGCACCGTTCGGTCCCAGAAAACCAAAAACCACCCCCTTACTAACCTGAAGGTTGATCTTGTCGACGGCACGAAGACCTTTGTAAACCTTTGTTAAATCAATAATTTTAATCATATGCATAATCAATAACTTTTAGCCCGATTTTGCCTATCAGGCCGATGATTTCCACCTGTCTTTGCAATCCTCCTTCGACGATCTTGATATGGGTGGCATCAACAGGCATTTGGTTAAGAGTCGGGTCCATAGATATCCATTTTCCCAGATAACCTTCCGTCCACGCATGATAATAAAATCCCCCGCGTGCATAGACAAGCCCCACACACACTCTTGCGGGTATTCCGGAGGCCCTTAGTAATGCTGTGAGCAATACGGAATGTTCGTTACAATCTCCGATCCTCTTGTTCAAAACCTCCAGCGCCCCTGGAACAGTGAGAACCGGCTGTTTCCTCAGGTTTTTATATACCCATGATTTTATCCTTTTAGCCACCAAAATAGGATTCTTTGAATTTCCCGCAATCTCCTGAGCCTTTTTTCTGATCTTTTCGTGGTCGCTTTCAATGTTCAACTCGGGCTGAAG
>CAZIXY010000220.1:0-5793 GCA_964543315.1 uncultured Desulfobacteraceae bacterium
ACAAATTAGGTTCCGAGATATTCGGCACCATGGGAGCATTTTCTCCAGCGATGGTGATGCTAGGAACCATTATCGGCCTGGTACAGATGTTGATGCAGATGGAAGATCCTAGTGCGATCGGGGGTCCGATGGCGGTGGCTCTTCTGACGACATTTTACGGGGTACTGATGGCCAACCTTCTTTTTATACCTATTTCCGGAAAACTTAAGACCCGAAGCAAGGAGGAAATACTAATAAAACAGATGGTTCTTGAGGGGATTTTATCAATACAGGCCGGGGATAACCATCGTATTGTAGAACAGAAGCTTAAGGCCTTTATCGCTCCGAATGCGCGGAAATCTGTTGAAGAAAAACCCGAGGAAGAAACAGGACAATAAGGTCAATACATTATGTTGCAACGGCATAGAAAATCTATTTTTCTTATAATTCAAACCAAAAGAAGTATTCTTGATTCAGAAGATGGGGGCTGGGCCATCACATATACCGGCTTTATTCTCATCCTTCTCTGTTTTTTTATCATGTTAAGCTCATTTTCTTCTTTTGAAGAAGGAAAAATTATCAGGTTTGTGAGGTCCTTTACTAATGCTTTGAGTATTCTGCCGGGAGGAACCAAATTCGATCCAGGTAGGGACGCGTTAGGTGATTCAGCTGACATTGTTGACAAAAACAGTGAACTTGCTCAGTTTTCGAAAGATATCATGGAGCTTGTACGTAAGCTCGGAATGGAAAAAGAGATAAAGGTCTCCCTTTATAGGAAAGGTTTCATGCTACGTTTTGCCGATACCGTAATGTTCGAACTTGGTAGGGCCGAGTTGACACCGGAAGCCCTTCCACTACTGAACGAGATCGGCTCCTTTCTCTCCGGAAAGCCCTACCAAATTCGAATTGAGGGACATACGGATGATCTTCCTATCCACAATAAAAGATTTCCTTCGAACTGGGAACTTTCAACTGCGAGAGCTGTCAATGTCCTGAGATATTTTATAGAAGAGCTAAATGTTTCTCAGGAAAGATTATCCGCAGTAGGCTTCGGAGAATTTCAGCCCCTTTATCCTAATGAGAACCCTGAGCTAAGGGCCAGAAACCGAAGGGTGGAAATTATTATTGGTGAGCGGGATCATGTGAAGCCGAGCGAGGAGACGGAACAGTGAAAAAATTAAAAACAAAAAGTTCAGAACAGTTAGTTGAAGAAGACGCAAAGTGGCTCATAACATTCAATGATCTGACGACCCTCCTCATGGTCTTCTTTGTTCTTTTGTTTTCTATGAGTAGCCTGGATGTTAAGAAGTTGAAATATTTTCAGGTATCCCTCCAGAGCGGACTTGGTATCCTAAGAAAGGGAGCAAATGTGGAAGTTGGTAACACGGAAACGATTCCAATACCGGAGGCAAAAAGTCAGGATGAAGGAGCTTTAGAAGAGAAAACAGTACCCAAGGAGGAAACGGCAACCGATAAGGAAGTGGCCCTAGATCAGGAAATGGCAGAAGAAAAGGAAGAGGTGCTGGAGGAGGAAGGAAACATTGAAAATGAAACCTGGGAAGTTTTTCCAATCCCTGAGGTTGCTGCGGAGGAAGAAATCGAAAACTTAATAAATACTCTTGATTCTGAGCTGGATATCGGGGTCACTTACACGAAAGAGGGAGTCGTCATCACTCTTGAAAATACCATTCTTTTTGAGTCTGCGGTAGCTGAAATCAATCCCGGGGCTTTTCCTGTTTTGGATAAAATAGCTGCGATAATCAAAAAGATCTCGAAACCGATAAGGGTTGAAGGGCATACGGATGACGACCCTATACATACCGAAATGTTTCCTTCGAACTGGGAACTGTCAACTGCACGGGCGGTTAATGTCGTAAAATATTTTGTTGAATCCGGAAAAATACCACCTGAAAGGCTATCAGCAGTAGGTTATGGAGAAGCAAAGCCCCTCTACCCCAATGATACATCCGAACACAAGTCCGGTAACCGGAGAGTTGAAATTGTTTTGATGATGGAGGAGGAACAATAATATGTCAAAAAAAATGCCTGTTATCGTTGCCATCGTTTGTTTTGTTGTTATGGGTATTATGGGCACTGGTTTGTTTATCATGTGGAGTAAATTGTCTTCTCTTGATCGGATAGTCAACCCCGTAACTGAAGAGAAATCAGAGGATGTAAAAGAAGAGGAAGAGGATGAAGACAAGGTGGGCCCGATTTATGCCCTGGATACATTCATCGCCAATCTCGCCGATGAAGGCGCTAAAAGATACATAAGAGTTACCATGAATCTTGAGTTAAAAGATACGGTTGTCAAGGAAGATCTGGAAAAAAGACTACCACAAATAAGGGATGCTGTTTTAATGCTGCTCCCTACAAAAACACATGAAGACATACAGAATATTGAAGGGAAAATTCTCCTGCGGAAAGAAATAATGGCCAGACTGAACAGTCTTTTTAAGGAAGATAGAATAAGCAATCTTTATTTCACGGAATTCGTTGTTCAGTAAAGGTGAATAGCTTATGTCCGAACAGATTTTGTCTCAAGAAGAAATAGATGCCTTACTTACTTCGGTTGATAAGGGAGAGGTTGACCTGGAGGCAAATAGAACCGTTGAAGTCAAGGTTGAAAACTATGATTTGACATCCAGGGGCATAATGCTAAGGGAACAGTTTTATGCTCTTGAAGAAGTTTATGATAAATTTTCCAATCTGTTGCAGATTTCACTTTCCAATTCTCTCCAGAAATCTATTGAAACAGAGCTTGTTTCCACGGAAATGATAAAGTTCGGGGATTTCAGACAAGCCTTTTCCAATCCTACTGGTTTCAGCATATTCAGTATGGATCCCCTCATTGGATCGGCACTCATGGCAATAGATCCGAACCTTGCATTTTCCCTTATTGACTGCATGTTTGGAGGGGATGGAAAGCCCCTGGAAAGGGTGAGAGAATTCACGCTCATAGAATTAAGGTTGATAAGAAATCTTTTCATTGATGTCCTTAATAATTTGGAGGAAGCGTGGAGCCTCGTCTATTCAGTAAATGTTTCTTTGAAAAAGATCGAGACAAAGCCGGAATTTATCCACATACTTGCTCCCAATGATTTAGTTATAGTCGTTGCATTCTCCGTTAAGGGAGACAAATTTGAGGGTCACATACATCTATGCATCTCCTGCCTTATGCTGGATCCCATCAAGGACAGGCTTTCTTCGAGATACTTTACGGACCCGGAACTCGAGATTTCATGGGATTCCCAACTTAAAGAAGTGTTAAAGGAAATACAGGTCAAAGTAAACGCCGAGTTAGGGAAAAACCCCAACAGTACTTTTCGTACTTTAATAAATCTCAATGAAGGAGACATTATAAAGCTTAATACAGGACCTCAAGATCCTGTTACCGTAATGGTACAGAGGGTTCCTAAATACCAGGGCATTTCAGGAATTGTTAAAGGAAACCAGGCAGTACAGATAACAAAATTACTTCGTTGAAATGGAGGTATAAGCAACCATGGTCACAGCCGGTGAAAATAGGGGAAAGATAGATTCAAATATAGAAAATTACAATATGGAAGAGTTAGCAAAGCAATCTGATGAGAAGGGTTCGTCTGGTGAAGCGAAGATTGATAAATCACAAAATTCTGACAATGGCAAAGGAAAAGCCGCACAAAAGAAAAATGGTTCTTTGAAGAGGAGCAATGAATCTGAGTCAAGGCCGTCGGCCGATATAGAGTTTATTCTAGATATCCCTTTGGAGATAACAGCAGAACTGGGCCGCACCGAGATACAGATAAGCGAATTACTCAAACTCGGCCAGGGATCCGTTATTGAATTTACTAAGCTTGCTGGAGAAACCTTAGATGTGCTCGCAAATCAAAAACTCATTGCGAGAGGAGAGGTCGTGGTTGTGAATGATAAATATGGGATTCGCCTTACGGAAATTGCACCTCCAACGGAAAGGATTGAAAGGATGAGATGAGTTATCACCCGGACTTAATTTCAACAGCCCTAAAGATGGTAGCCGCTTTGGCTGTTATTTTAGGCGGCCTGTTGTTTGTATTCCATTTTGCAAAGAGAATTTTTCAAAGAGACATTGGAGGATCGAAGGAAAAACTGATCAGAGTATTGGCGCATAGCTATATTGGTGTCAAAAAAAACATCTCTCTGGTTGAAGTAGCGGATATAGTTTTGGTTTTAGGAATTACCAGTGACAGGATCTGCCTTCTAACTAAAATAGAGAATAAAGAGATACTGGATAAATTGAGAAATCCGGAGGGGGAAAAAGCACCCCTTTCATTTTCGAATCAATTGCATGAAATATCATCAAGATTCAGAAAGAAAACGAATGCAGGATAAAAGCAAAAGCTCGAAGCACAAGCTGTCAATAATGCTCATCACCGGCCTGGTGATGCTTGTGGCCGGCGGGCTCTTTATCCCTGATTTTTGCTATGCTGATAACACTCTGGTCTCCGCACCTTATTTAACTATCGGGCTGGACAAGGCTGAAGACCCTGGAACTGTGTCCGTTGTTCTACAGATTTTTATCCTATTAACGGTTCTCTCTTTGGCTCCGGCAATTCTTATCATGCTGACTTCATTTACAAGGATTGCAATTGTTCTTGCACTTCTGCGACAGGCTATGGGAACTCATCATATGCCTCCTAACCAGATTATTTTTGGACTGGCACTGTTTCTTACATTTTTCATTATGACCCCGGTTTGGCAGGAGATCAACGAAAAGGCCCTTCAACCATATCTGGATAAAAAGATAACGCAAAAACAGGCGCTGGAAAATGCCGCGAAGCCTGTAAGAAAATTTATGCTTAAACAAACAAGAGAAAAGGACCTGGCCCTGCTGATTGATATCGCGGATGCAAAAAGACCCAAGAACGTAAATGAAATCCCAAATTCCGTATTAATCCCGTCCTTCATGATCAGTGAACTGAAAACGGCATTCCAGATCGGATTCCTACTATACGTTCCCTTTCTAATTCTCGATATGGTCGTTGCGAGCGTTCTCCTTTCTATGGGTATGATGATGTTGCCGCCCATAATGGTTTCTTTGCCATTTAAACTGATGCTGTTTGTCCTTGTTGATGGGTGGTATTTGATTGTGGGCTCCTTAGTCAAAGGTTTTGGATAACAAGAGATGACACCGGAATTTGTTGCAGGATTCTTTATTGAGGCCTTAAAAACCGCCATGTTACTGGCTGCACCCTGTTTGATTTTTGGTCTGGTTGCGGGCGTGCTGGTGAGTATATTTCAGGCTGCTACCCAGATCAACGAAATGACTTTGGTCTTTATCCCTAAAATGCTGGCCGTGGGTATTGCCGTGCTTATTTTCTTTCCCTGGATGCTTCAGGTCATCATTGATTTTGCTCAAAATGTATTTATCAATGTAGCCACTTATATCCATTAAATTCAGTCGAACGGAAAATTAGACAAATGACAAGTTTTAATGTTTCACTCCCACAACTACAGATATTTTTTCTAATTTTTATGCGAGTAGGCGCTATTATCATGACCGTTCCTGTTTTCGACAGCAGGAATATCCCTGTGTTTTTTAAAGCAGGGCTGGCGTTTGCAATCAGTATTCTTCTTTTCCCTATCCTGAAGCTTGACAATACTCCTTTAACTACCGATGCAATACCATTCGGAATAGGCGTAATAAGTGAGATAATGGTAGGAATTATTATTGGCCTTTCCGTCAGACTTATCTTTGCCGGTGTTCAGTTGGCAGGTCAAGTTGCAGGTTTCCAAATGGGCTTTGCCATTGCAAATATAATGGACCCGGTTGAAAGCTCACAGATTCCCGTCATT
>CAZIXY010000221.1:0-2996 GCA_964543315.1 uncultured Desulfobacteraceae bacterium
CATATCTTCGTTTTGCTTCCAATGAAGCAGATTTTAATTGATTGTCCCAAATCCAATACATTGTATGAAGTAAGAATCCCCCTGATCCGCAGGCAGGGTCAATAATATATTCATCTCGTTTTGGATTAAGCATTTTAACGCACATCTTAATTACATTTCGTGGCGTGAAATATTGGCCTTTTTGTCCTTTTGAAACCTCTGCGATCAAATGTTCAAAGGCGCGGTCAATGATTTCCAATTCTTCTCTGCCTGAACCGAAAAATTTAAATTTTTCCAAAAATGGAACACATATCTGCAACTGTTCGGGGGTTAAATCAATCTTTGATAAAGGATTGAAAATATCTTGCCATTCCTTAATAGCGCCTTTAAATAGCTCATCATTCACAACGCCATATGTCTTTTTTGGCTCCTTATATTGTCTAAAATGAACCTCTTTTTCTGGTCTGATATATTTTGCCTGGTCCTCATCGTATAGTTTGGCGTAAATCAATTTAAAAACTTCCTCGAATACATTGACGCCAGCCTGTGCTAAAACCATTTCTTCAAGTCTGGAAACGATGAACGACAGATCAAACTTGTCCTTCAGCTCATCGTAGGACATTTTTTCTTCAAAGAGGTCGTCCCAGGTCTGATTAGCGTTAGGGATATCAGAAAGGGCTGTTATGTATTCCTCCGGCCATGGACGATAGAGGATAAACTTTTGCATACCGTTCGACCATACACCTCCTTCTGCGCCTTCTGCACTCAGATACGTCTTTAATTGTTCTTCCGCCTTTTTAGCATTGGGCTGTTTGAGTTCAAAGACGATGTAAGGAGTTATTTTATCTTCTTTATATAGTACGATATCGGCGGCTTTTTTCCTGATTTCTCTTCCAAACTGAACTGATTTCTCAACCTCTATTCTGTCTAATGGATATTGATATTCCTGGGTTAACTTTATCAGCCAGAATTGACGGATAACTTCCTCTGGCCTCCCCATCTTTTTATTCGTATCATAAATAAAAATATCCTTGCTTCTCTTAAGGCAGCGTAAATAAAATCGACCATTTTCTTTTTCAAAAGGATTGACGCTTCTCAGGATTTCACTTGAAAACTCTCGTAACCCATGTTTGATTGAAGCATCTTTAAAGACAAGATCCAGGATTTCATCAGTGCCAATTTTTTCTTTTAGGATATCGTAATTTGTATAGTCCATGGCTCTATATTAATCCCCTTTCCTTGAAACTGGCAAAATTGGTTTTACCAATAACAATGTGATCAATAACCTCGATACCTAAAATTTTCCCAGACTCAACTAACCTTTCAGTAATCTTTATATCTTCTTCTGATGGTTCAGGATCACCGGAAGGATGATTGTGGGCAAGAACTACTGATGCGGAATTATGTATTATTGCTTCCTTAAATATTTCTCTGGGATGTACCAAACTTGCATTGAGGGTGCCAATAGATATTGTTGAAATGCCGATAATTTTATTACGGTTATCGAGCAGAAGAAGTTTGAAATGTTCTTTGGCCTTATCCTTAATACCTGAACGTATAACATTTACGACACTTTGAGGGTTTTTGATATCATAATCTTTTAGTTCCGGTTCTAACTCCTGTCTTCTGCCAAGTTCAAAAGTGGCTTTGATTTGTGCTGCCTTGGCTAAGCCAACACCCTTTATTTCTGCGAGTGCCTCTATTGATGCCTGGCTTATTGACTTAATATTGCCAAATTTTGCCAATAATTCCTGCGCAATGTTCATCACGGATTTTTTGGGAATTCCGCGCCCAATAACAAGAGCCAGAAGTTCTTGAGCAGAGAGTGCCTCTGGCCCAAATTTGATAAGTCTTTCCCTTGGTCTTTCCGGTTTTGGTAAATCACGAACAGTAAAAGATGAAGAGCTTGATTCTTTAACCATAACCTACTCCCTTACTTTTCATTTACAGAGAGTGGGGCATCTGTGGTATTTCCCGTTCAAATTGCAATATAACGCATAAAAGGTAAGTTTCCTTTTTTTGCACTGTGGGATTGCCCAGGTCAAAGAGCGAATCCTGCACCTGGGCACGGGAGGAAGGATAGCCAATCCTATCGATCTTCTGAAGCGGCATGGCACACCCGGCAATATCCACCGTCCGCCGGTTGTCGTACTCACCATACTTCCCCTCCCCGATCAGTTCTGTCTTCATCTGGGAGAACGGATGCGGGTTATCCAGCCTGTAGCGTATGTTATTAATCATGAAGTTTCTCCAGCTAGGAGCGGCTCAATTGGGTTTCTATTTCCACCTTGCGATTCGAAGGGGATAGTCCAGCCTTTCGGATATCTCTACAAGTCGTTGCATGTAATCGTCGGTGACCAGTATCAAATTATATTGAATGGCCTGTGCTGCAATCCAGATATCATTTTCCTGGATACCGAGTTCCTTGGCGCTCGTTCGGTCAATAAGGTCTTCCGGCCATTTTACAGTCAGTCTGCCTCGACGATCTCTTGGCGAAAATTTCTTAAACAGTTCTGCTCGTAAATCCGAATAGGGACCAATGGTGTGCTTATCAATATCAAGGATAAAGGGATGTTTTGACATTTCGCGCCTAACTTGATCCCGACTATCTATATCTATCTCTGGGGTTATCTTAATCCCATATTCTATTTCTGCCAGGACTATTGTGGATAACCAGACAGGGGACTGAGAGACGCTCGCGAAAAAGGTTTTGACAGTATCATGTTCAGGATGACGGGCATTCCAAAGAGCGCTGACGGCATTAGTATCAAAAAGGTATCCGTCCATCAGGATTGCCTTGCCTCAATATCCATGAAGAATTCATGCATGTCTTCGGAATCAAAGGGCGTGATTTTCTTTAGAAGTTCTCCGGCACTTGCCTGTTTCAAATCCATCTCGATATACTTGTGCAACGGAATACAGGGACGGAAATCATCAGGAAAATAATCAGGGAAGTCAAACGGCACGGGTCGGGGTTGTCCTCGAAAAAGATCAAGCAATTTTCGTTCAAGTCTTGG
>CAZIXY010000221.1:3096-5791 GCA_964543315.1 uncultured Desulfobacteraceae bacterium
GCTATGGTTTCGATATTCTTGTAATTTCGGGCTATACGGTCTTGAAGGGCAGAATACCTCGTTCCTATAATTGCAGCTTTCGGTAAAACAAAACCCAACATGTCTGGTGGGTGATCAAGGACTCTGCTTAAGACCTCGTAAGGTTTGTGGATATTTCGGATACGATCCCCATAGCTATCCCTCTCGGCCATGGTAAAGTCTTCGAATGGGGGATTACAGAGCACAACTCGGGATGTTTTTAATTCTTTCTCAAGGGCGTCACTGCCAAAGATATCCCTATCTATGATATGCCATCCGTCCGGATTGGGATAGTCCGCCAACATGAGAGACAAACGACACACCTCAGCGGCGAATGAATCAAGCTCAATAGCTGTCAATCGGTCTTTCAGATAGCTATGTCTCTGTTGATCTGTCCACGAAGCAGGTAATAGTTCCCGCAGACGACGGAGGGCGGCAACCAGAAAGACGCCATGGCCAGCACAGGGCTCCAGCACGTAACGTTCCTCATGCGGCAATGACTCAAAAGGAAGCCGGTCCACCATAAGCTCCGCTATTACAGAAGGCGTGCTATGTATGCCAAATTGTTTCCTGGTTTCCTTCCGAATGAGTGTGTTTTCATAAATGAAGGCCAGATCTTCCACGGAAAGATTTTGAAAGTTAAAGGCGCTGCGGAACCTTTCCCAGACAACTTGTTGCGTGTTAGGTTCGTTGACAATCTGATGCGACTCCGTTATATAAAGCCCATAGAATTCTTGGATTCTCTTTATGATCAAATTCGATTCAGGTGCAGCCCATTCCCCGGGGTGTTTCTTATCATTAAATATCTTTGCGGCGAGGAAACGGAAAACAAGACGAAAAAGAGAGGTCTCCTCTGGCTTATTACCTGCGGCCCTCTCATAGGAAATTATTGCTTCGCTTAGTATATCCTTTAGCAATCGGTCCAATTTGCCATGGATCATACCTTTAAGAGCAGGCAGAAGTCCGGTATCAACGAAATCGAGCTGATAGGGCTCTTTCAATGGTGTAATAGCTTTAGCTCGAAAAATCGCTTCAGGGCTCCATTTTTCTTTGTTTACCTTAAAAGCCTGGCGAATATCACGGACTGGGATGGACTGTAAAAAGATTACTTCCCCATTGGCCTTAATACGGTAACGGTCAAGATGGTCTTGAAATGCCTCAAAAAACATTGGGGCGCCTAGGGTTCTGTAGGTTGATACATTTTCAGGGCCTGATCGACCATTCGCACTCAATACGCCGATGCAAGCGTTCCTATATGATGGTGGACATTGAGCAAATGCCGCCAAGGGAACTTTCAGCTCTCGTGTTCCGGAAAACGATGCATCATCGAAGACATAGCTCTCCTGCAATAGGTTATCCATATAACCCAACCGTTTCAGTTCATTGCGGATAGTGCTCAAGACGCTCATCTTTGTCTGCCTCCGCTGATTTGTCTCGTACACCGCTACCCATGGGGGAGAGCAGTGACCTTTTCTCCTCTCTCCAAAGGACTTGTTCGCTTTGCAAGAGAACCGTCGTAATTTTGTAACCTAACTATCTCTACACCAATCTGTTCTGTATCAAAACGGAAATAGTGCTGCCTTGTTATGGCATTAAAGTATTTTCCTTTCTCGACAACAATCATATCGATTCCATCAGTATAGATGATCAGTCGGGAAAGGGGCTCGTCATCCGGTAATATTCTTGAGAGATTTTTTATCCCTTTTCTTACTTTTTGAAGACTTAAACCTTTTTTTCTTAATGAAACCAATACTCGCAGCTTAACAATGTCCTTAAATGAATACAGAGAGTACTTCCCCTTTTTCTCCGGGGAAACAAGACTAATTCTGACCCAATACTTCAGTTGATTAGCGCTAGCTCGAGTCAATTTCTGGACCAATTTTGTTGAGTGAATACTGTTCATTTTGTTTTTTGGTTGAAAAATTGGAAAATATCAGGCTATTTTCAACTGATTTAAACCTAAAAGAATTTGAGGTCAAGAAAAAAGCTATGGCTGATATAAAGCTGAGGACACACTCGCTCGTGCCAAAGCAACAAACGAGGAAAACCGAGCTGACGTCTTGATCTATGATTCCCATCTATAGGAATGTGAACCCTGGGCTCCATCTATCCCTTAAACGCCACGTTTTATTCTTGTTGAATTTCCCGGTTACTTGAACAAGAAAGACGACCATTAGGATTTTGGATTTCAGATTGCCGATTCAGATACGAACACCATGTTGCTCCACATGATACTTCTCCAAGAGCCGGTAATCCTCTACTTGTGAGTTTTTTAGCTTTTTTTCCGATGCGTTGGGCGGCGTGCAGGAACTCCGTATAACATGCCTTCCGCACTGATATCTTCGTCAATATCCGGCCAATGTATGTCCTGACCGTCTCCAATAATCTCAAAATGGGAACGTTGATCAGGAGTTGCCTCTGAAAGCTGCCGTGACCAAGCCAGGGGCACACTGATGGTCCGTCCGTCAATGAGATATGCAGTGATTTGTTCCTCCGTAACGCTAATATCTCTAATTCTTGGTTCAATTAGATCAACCACAGTGCTTATTCCATGATTTTGGTTCGATTATGTTGAATCATTTTACGAATTGTTTATTCAAAAAACCGGAATTTCTCAATAGCTCCGAACCGTTTACGACTTCTTTCACCTCCTTGCGGAATGCGCTGAACCGGTTAT
>CAZIXY010000222.1:0-1321 GCA_964543315.1 uncultured Desulfobacteraceae bacterium
CGCATTTGACTGATACTTGTACGGCTTGAGTTAACGCCCGAGACATGCCGGAGAATTTGGTCAATCTTGAGGCCAGGCATACGCTCAATCTGTTCCCTTGTGATTACTTCAACCCGGGCTGGCACCTTTTCCAACTCCTCTTCCATCTTGCTGGCAGTAACCACGACCTGACCCAGCTTATACGCCCCGGTGGATTCCTGAGCATATCCCATCATATTATCCCCAAAAAGGAATACCGCACTCAGCAGAACTGTACCACAAACCAATTTCCTGATTTTATCCATTTGCATTTTACCCTCCTTTCAAATTGAGACTGAACAATAAAAAAAGCCAGAAATGATTTCTTTGGAAAAATAAGTATCAATGATATTCCCTCTGAGTCAAAGATCCTCCGGTATTGATACCTTTTTTGTTTACCATGGATGCCAGTACGGGTAATAATATCATGGCGGATAATACCAATGGGGATCATTATCGCACAAAAAATCTTTCTCATTTTAAATCACCCCCATTCCAGTCATATTACTCTGTAAGGAAGTATCGGAAGATGTGATGGGCGTCGTTATTGACCGGACGTCATCTTACTATAAATTCTCTAGCCAGAGACCTGCTCAGTGAATTCATCAAATATCTCTCTGCGATCCAGTTCAATCCAGTAATCTATGGATAACTTCCGAATATGTGCAAAGTATTCGGCGTTTAACCCCCCGAACTCTTTCAGGGCTGCCTTAATGTCTGCCCTTATCCTGTTCAGCAACTCCTTTTTTATCCTGAGCGTGAGTTCTTGGTTTTTATAGATAAAGATGGCCGCAGGCTGAGGCGATCCGTCAGATATTTTGATGGTTCCTCGGCCCAAGCTTGCTCCCGTGGAAACCTGTAACCCGTCGTTCATGCAACTCAGGGGCGGACTGTTTCCGGCCAATGAAACAACCTTCAGAGTGTCGAAAGGCGCTTCCAGGATTTCTCGAGCCCTTATGCCCATCTTGGCTCCAATGAGTGAGTATATCCCCAAATGCCGATGGAGTTCATTAGTAAGAAGACATGCCTTCCATTCTTCAAGACCATATTCTGCAATGATTTTTCTCACATGCGGGCTGACATCTTTCCTGAAGAAGGCAGGCTCATCAGGGAAGGCTTTCAATACGACTGAATGGCGAGCACTCAAATGAAAATCTCGAGAATAACTCAGAAGTTTTATATAGGCATTACGAACGTCCTCACTTTCAAAAGTCGCCAGGGTCATCACATGATCATGACCGGCCGATGGCGAAAACTTGAAAAGCGATGGCTGATTCAAGAAGATGACAGGCATTTCATCCCA
>CAZIXY010000222.1:1421-5745 GCA_964543315.1 uncultured Desulfobacteraceae bacterium
GCGAAAACTTGAAAAGCGATGGCTGATTCAAGAAGATGACAGGCATTTCATCCCACACATAGAAGTGCCCGCAAGACAGAAGTTTGCTCACTTCAGGATCCTGATGAATGCTTGCAACCAGGCAGGCAGCGTCTGTATTAAGGCCACCTATTTGCTTGTAAAGCTTCTGGTCAAACTTAAGTAATTTTGCCCGGGGAAAATTCATTGAATAGATCTCCAGGCCCGAATCAAAGACAAAACGAGCAGAATCCGGGTCTCGACGGGTGTTCCATCCCGGACTCGGATCATCCGGATGCCCTCCGTAGTATACCACGCGAGAGATCTTGTCCTTGATCTTTACGCTTAGCTTGAGAGCGTCTGCCAGGTTCGTTAGAGGTCCCAGGCAAAGATACAGGATGCTTTCATCCAAAGAATTCAATGTATCCACGATTGTCTCACCAGCCGGGGAACAAGCAGGCAACTCGGCAAAATGGCTCTGGGCTGCTGCAGGCCATCTTATGTTCTCAGACCAAGATCGCCAGGGAGGAGCCGGCTTGTCCAAAAAATCACCGATAGCAATTTTAATACCTTTCCTTTGGAAATAGTTCAAAAGTATTCCCAAATTCCGGCAACCGGCCTGAGGGGATGCCGCCCCATCGGAAACAACAATCAGTGGAATATCCGCCAGGTCTAAGTTTAGCAGCATTGCTATAGCTCGGATATCGTCGAGCGCCATGTCTGTATCAACAATAATCGAAATTCTACAAGTATGCGCCCGTGCAAAATGGGCGGTAAAGCAGAAAAACAACAGGACACACAGGGTTACGCATCTTTTTCGCATTATCCTCGACCTCATACAATCTCGTTACGGCATCTGCCTTGATGGCCGAATTGAGTCAAATGAACCTGCCTTGCAGCCTCCAGGAGAATAGCAAGGCAAATAAAAAAAGCTTTTTCATCATAGAACACCTCGACAGCCATACGAACATATACATTTTGATAAAACTCCCCGAAGATGTTTTACGACTTCACCTTCGGGGAGTTCCCTCAAGAACCTCTTATGATGTTATTTCTTCAGGTTCTCTTGGGTCCGTTTCATGGCCGATTCATAGGGCTTGCCCTCCATAAATTGTCCGACAAGCAGAAGGCCCATGAATTTTTCCTTGTCTTCTAAGAGTTTTTCTCCCATATCGGCCACTGTCCCGCGCAGGATGCGCTCTCGGTCAGGATAACCGGCCCAATAGACCACGGCGCAGGGCATATCCGGCGGGAGCACTTCCCCTAAGGCTGCAAAAAGCTCTGTTGATTTCCATAGCGCCATGTAAAAGACCATAGTACAGGGGTACCTGGCCAGATCCTGGAGAATCTGTCGCTCCTTAATCCCCCAGCCTAACAACGAAAATGGGGCTGTCTGCAAGACAAAGCGGGTGTCATGGGCGGGAATGGTACTTCTGCCCAGGGCGGCCATGGCTGCCGCATCGCATCCCATGCCCGGAATAATTACCACGTCCTCCGGGTCGAATTGTTCCACATACCAGTGGCTGGGGCCATAAAGGCATGGGTTCCCGTAATCGAGAAGTCCGATATCTTTTCCCTCAGCCAAAAGACGTTTGAATTGCGCCACTCGCTCATTCCGTATCCGGAAACGTTCCACTTTGAATTGAGCCAATTCTTCATTGTTTAACTTCTGCTGCGGCTTCCCTTTGTAGTCCCAAATATCCGTCCATGGATCAAACAGGACGGGTTTGTTACCCACATATTCCCTGAACAGTTTCACATGCTGGTCAGGAGCTGCAATAACATCCATCCGTTTGATCGTATCTAAAGCCTGTAGTGTCGCGGTCCGGGGGCCGGCCGGACCGGTTCCGATCACATAGAAATGGCCACGACCCCAGGCTGCGGCCTGAGAGGGCCATAAGACTCCGGCCGCAACCATGGCAACGACTGCAAGGAGAGCAGCCTGTTTCATTCGCTTCATGAATTTGCCTCCTTGTTTTTCTTAAAATTTCATGCCAAGCTGAAATCCCCAGACATACTTCGGCATTTCATACCCGGAAATTTCCTCGTAATTAGTACCGGTCACGTTGCTGCAAAATAATTTCGCCATGTACTCCTGCCCATCATATTTGAACTCCTGCTCAAATCCCGCATCGACGGTAATATAGTCATCAAGTTCTTCGCCCAGTTGAGTATCGCGATCGCCAACATAACGTGAGCTTAACTGGAGCCAGCCGTCCGACCAGACATTATACCGGGCCAGTAATTTGATCTTGTGTTTAGGCAAAAGCGCAGGAAGATAGTATGAATAATCGTCCTCAAAGCCTGTTTTGTCGGCATCATACTCCTGGTAAATATAGGCTGCCGTGGCCCGAAACCTATCTCCCAGATGAATGGCTGCCTCAAGTTCCACGCCGTAAAGTTTGAAGTGATCAATGTTATAGAGGCAGTTACTGCCGAGGGTTCCGAACCCTCCCAGCGCGCCTACAGATGTGATGCCATTGTCATTAATAAAGTCCTTGATGTCATAATAAAAACCAGCCGCTCTGACGGTCACTGGTTTGAAATCTTGAATGATTCCAAGTTCATACTCCCAGGCCGATTCCGGGTCTAATGAAGGATTTTCCTCGGACGCGCACCGCGCCCACCAATAGTAATCTCACGGACACGGGAGCCGGTAGGACCTACTCACCGCAGCATAGAGTGCAGTGTCAGAGGTGGCCTGGAAATCCACCTTCAGGCTTGGATAGAAACCATCGTCATCTTCTTTTTTGCCTTCGGTCGGCCAGCCAGTTCCAAATTGGGAAAAGTAAGTATCCATGTCAACATGATAGTAGCGAACGCCGGGTGTAACCGTCCAGCGATCGCCCAGGCTGATGACATCCTGGATATAGGCTGATTTGACCCTGTAGATGGCGGGATTCTCGTCCGGCCAGCCCATTACCTGGTATTCGGCGCCCACAGTCACACAGTGGGACTCGAACAAGTCAATATCCCGGTACTCGGCGATGATTCCTCTTGTCTCATCGTCCACGAAAAAATCTTCCTCGAATGTGCCCATGGCAGTATACATACTGGTCCAACGCCTGCCCCCAGTGAAAAATCCGTGGACCTTGGCGGTTCCAGGACCCAAGGGAACCTGAAGGATAGCATCCAGATAGGTGGTATGTTTATCCCAGTGTGGATCATTCTCGTCATACTGAGGCCAGTCAAGGTGTCTCAGTTGGTCACGATCCGGGTAGAATTTGGGATAATCCGAATCGTAGTCGCCCCGGGACGGATCATTGATGACCGGTAAGCCATAATAAACATCTGAATACTTGGCTCCAAGGCTAAGTGTGGCATCCTTTGGGAGATAAAAAGTCAAATGCCCGTTATAGCTATTTGTTTCCTGAAAGTTGTTTCTGAGATAACCGTCGGTCTCTTGCCTGCTTGCTGAAAAATTATAGCCCACGACATTTCCCACACCCCCGTTAACAGAGGCTGACAAGTTGCGGGTATTAAACTCCCCGTAACCTGCCATAACACTGAAGTCAGGTTTGAGCCCCTCGGTCTTTTTTCCCTTCTTGGTGATGATATTGATCACTCCGCCGATAGCAAAGGGATGAAGCACTGAGTGCCCTCCCCTAATGATCTCAATGCTCTCGATATCGTCCATGTTCAGTGTGGACCAGTCAACGATATACCTTCCATAATGGCCGGTATGGTTAATACGCCTGCCGTCAATCTCGATGACCATCCGGCCCTCATTAAGACCGCGGATGGATACCTCGTCGCCCGGGCTGGCCATAAGCGGATTGACGCGCTGTACATCAATCCCACCGATCTCGGTCAGCACATCGGTCAGTGTATGAACCTCACCAGGCTTTTTAAATTCATCCATACGAATAATAGTTTTTTCGGTAGTGATCTCAACGCCTGGCTGTGGAGCTATCACTGTGATCGTGCCAATATCAATCGCCTTTGGTTCCTTTTCCTGGGCCAAGACGGGAATTGCGATCATGCCCAGGATAAAAGCGAGCACGGTGACAAAAAAGATGTTCCCAAACGGTTTGCTTTTTGTCTTGGATATCATTTCTCCTCCATCCATCTGTTTTCATGATGACATAAAAATGTTCTCAGGTTCAGCCTATATCGGATTGACGGAGGAATGCCGGTGTGATATATAAATAACCGGAGCATCCCTCACTCCGAGGGAACTTCACCGGGAAGGCAGCTTGCAGACCCTGGCTGGTGCCTGCTGCCTTCCCTTAACCTTATTCATCTCTGATCCCTAAATCGATATTTTTCCGCATCACCTCCTTTTGTTTAATTCGCCCATAAAAAAAGCCACGATGGTTCCGATCCT
>CAZIXY010000223.1:0-2107 GCA_964543315.1 uncultured Desulfobacteraceae bacterium
CAAAAACAAAAATGTCGGACTCCATACGGATTTTCTCTATCCCGAACGGCTGTACAGACTGGCGTGCGAAATAGATCCCACGTCCGAAGCCTTTGCAAACTGGTTGGAATGGATCGGCAAAGGCAATTTCCACCAAAAGAAATCGACTGATGTGGCCCTTGCCTGGCATAAGGCAATTCCCAATGATGCCAGGCCACTTCTGTATCTCGCCAAATCGGCAGAGAAAAGAAATGCCTTTAAAAAGTGTCTGGCATATCTTGATGAGGCCGAACAGATCGATGGCTTAAATCCAGGCGTTAAAAAAATCAGGCTCAGGATCCTTGTTGCAACGGCCATACGTCATTTGAAGCAGAAAAAAGCGCATTTGGCCAAAAAGGATCTCAAGGAGATGGAAGCCCTGCCTCTGTTCAAGGCGGGTGATCGTCCTGCATTTTTAACGGCTTTGAGATCGGTATGCGCGATGATTGAAGGGGATAAGGGCGAATTGCGCAGGTTAAACAACGAACTGATTAAACTCATGGGGAGCCAAATCTCTGCCACAATGATTTTACAGGAATTGCTGAAGACCTGCGGCCTGCCGGAGGACGCTTCAACTTTGTCTTTAACGCCCAAAAAAGGGTTAAAAGGTGATGATCTGCTCTTTGCGGTTGCAAGAGGTTGCCTGTTAGGGGATGACGTAGGAGTTCCCATTGCCATCCCCGCTGTGTATAAACAAGACATAGAGGAAGCCTTCGCAACAAACGTGCCCGCATTAAACGCTTCCATGATGGGTGCAATCGCGGAAGCGGCCTTGCGGGGCAACCATCCGGAGCTTGCCTATGCTGTTTCCGGCGCCGGTCTTTTAAAGGATAACGCCGCATCCGCCGGATTTCTTCTGCTTCGGGCCCGGTCTTTGCCTTCTTGGGAGGGGTTGCGAAACAACACCTGTATCGACGCTGCCATTGCGCTTGCCCGCAGGGAAAGAGATATGGATCTTATTGATGAAGCAATCGAGTTGCGCCGGAACGGGAAAGAGCTCCGGTACATCTCTCCCTTTTGGGAAAGGCGGATGGAAGGAAAAGATTTTTCAACAGACCCGGAAGGAATAAATGATGTGTTAACGAGAGAAAGAGAGGCCCGTGAATATCCAAACCGCGCGTCCGGACCTCACTTTGGCAATTTTGATGATGGCGAAGATGAAGACCTTGATTCTCACGAATGCCGTCATTGCGATGTCAAAAACTGCCCGGACAGGACAGCCGAATATATGCCGGATGACGATGATGACTGGGATGATGATGACTGGGGCGCCGGTGATATTGAATTGTTGGAGACTATGTTTAATGATCGTCTGCTCGATCTTCCGCCGGACATTCCCCCGGAAGCCGTCCCTATTCTCCTGGAAATGGCCTTGAAGTATGGGGGCCAGGACGGTCAACTGCCTGATCCTGATGAGTTATTTGAAAAAGAGCCTGAATTGGCTGAAAAGGTGCAAAAGATCCTTCTTGATGCCGAAAGTGACGGCCAATTCCCTAACTTTGGCCCTGATCGGGTCCCCGGTTCCGGACGGGGATCAAAAAAGAAGAGGCGAAAAAAGAAAGGACAAAGATAGATGAAGAGAGAATATGTTCCACACCTCCTGGATGAGGACCCTCATAAGATACTCGGGGCGACGCAGGATTCAGGGGAAGAAGAGATCCGCCTGGCTTATCTGAAAAAGATCAAGGCATATCCGCCGGACCGGGCCCCGGAGGAATTTGAGCGTATTCGGGATGCCTATGAAATACTTAGCGATCCACGTCACCGCGCTCGTGCTCAGTTGTTCTCGGTTGACCCTGAAATATCATTGGTTGCCTTGCTTGACAATCAAGAAGCAAAAAGAGCGTTCGTAGGGCCCGGTCCGTGGCTGGCCGCAATGGAGAAATAGATGAGCTGCAAATGGAGCAATGGACGTTGGAAAACCAGTCTTCGCGAAATGAGGTTTCTGTTCGAGAGGCGTCTTTCGAGAAACCCCAAACAGAGAAAACCGGCTAAAGACCAAATCATGCTGCGTTTTGAAAAGTGGCTTGATGAAGTTCTGGCAGAAGAAAAACCGCTTGAAGGGATTGACCTGGAATTGCTTTCAGAA
>CAZIXY010000223.1:2207-5736 GCA_964543315.1 uncultured Desulfobacteraceae bacterium
AGTTCTGGCAGAAGAAAAACCGCTTGAAGGGATTGACCTGGAATTGCTTTCAGAATTGGAAGCCGGAAACAGTTCCGTCAACAAGGATGACCTCTATTCGACATGGTCGGCCATGACGGCCCTGACTCAGGAAGTCAAGCTGCAGGGCCGTGCCTTCAGGGAGTTGAGCAACGAGCTTAACTCCCTGTCCGGGCTGGGCGCGTCTGTCGAAAAACTCGCCGAGGCACACAGGGATGCAGTGGCCGATGCCCGGGGTATGGCAGAGAGCGCGAATGCCGTTCTTGCCGGGCATAAAAACGACTTGAAAATCGAGGCGAGCGCCCGGGCCCGGCACGATGTCATAAACGTTTTAATAGACATTCGGGAAAGACTGATCATCGGGCTGAGGAGTACGAAAGAGAGTCAGCAGAAGCTGGATGCGTATGAAAATCCCAACTGGCTGAAGAAATTGTTCCACGGTAAAAACCCGGGCATCGAGCACGCATCTGAAATCATCACGTCACTGAAAAAGGGGTACGGTATGGGCCTTGACAGAATTGACGAGACAATGCAGCAGTTTGGTGTATTTGCGATCTCCTGCGAGGGTAAACCGTTTGATCCCAACCTGATGACCGCCGTGGATATCGAAGAGAGTGCCGACGTATCCGACGGAACAGTGCTTGAAGTATATCGGACCGGATATACGACCGATACTGAAATAATTCAGCCTGCCCGGGTAAAGGTAGCCCGGATGCCCGAAAAAGGGAGTGACGCGGAATTGAAGAATTGAGGGACTAAATTTTTTGAGAGAGATTCTTAATTGAACAGGAGGAAAGGAAATGAATAATTCCGACATCATTGTCGGCATTGATCTTGGAACCACCAATTCCGAGATTGCCGCATTTTTTGACAATAAGGTGCAAATCATAGGTTCAGGAAATGCCCAAATGCTCCCATCATGTGTTGGGCTTTCCAGGGCAGGTGAGCTCCTTATAGGCGCCTCTGCCAGGAACCAGCAATTACTTTATCCCGAGCTTACCGTGCGCAGCATCAAACGGAAGATGGGGAGCGGGGAGAATGTGACATTGGGCGACAGTACCTTTTCGCCCCAGGAGATATCCGCGATCCTCCTCAGGGAATTGGCGGAGTGGACCAAAAAACGACTCGGTAATCCCGTAAAAAAGGCGGTTATTTCCGTTCCCGCCTATTTCTCGGATGCCCAGAGAAACGCCACGCGTGAGGCAGGAGAGCTGGCAGGACTTGAAGTAGTCAGGATTCTCAATGAACCAACCGCGGCAAGCCTTGCTTATGGATATGGTTCCGATGAAAGACGCACAGTGATGATTTATGACCTTGGCGGCGGCACCTTTGATGTTTCAATAGTAACCATTGAAGATGATGTCACTGAAGTGTTGGCAAGCCATGGGAACAATCGTTTGGGTGGGGATGATTTTGATCAACTGTTAGTTGACCGCCTTCTCAATGAATTCCGCGACGAGCATGGCATTGATCTCCAAAACGGCTATCCGGCATCCCTCTCCCGGCTCTGGTGGGCCGCAGAGGAGGCAAAGAAGAGGCTCAGCTTCGAGCCCTTTGTGAAAATACGTGAAGAAGCCCTGGTCAACACTGACGGAAAACCTCTCCACCTGGAAACCGAGATGTCCCGCGAAGAATTTGAGGAGATGATCCGTCCCCTTATCGAGTCCACCCTGGATTGTGTGTCCAGGGCCATGAAGGACGCAGGAAAAAGGCAGGAAGACCTTGACGCCATCCTGCTCGTTGGCGGATCAACGCGGATCCCGATGGTTTTAAAGGCGCTCGAAGAACGCGCCGGAGTCACTCCCCGCCACGATATTCACCCGGACCTGTGTGTCTCCCTGGGCGCAGGCGTATTAGCGTCAAGACTCTCAGGGCATGATGTGGAGAGGGTCCTGGTTGATGTTACCCCCTATTCCTTTGGCCCATCTTATCTTGGGGAACGGGAAGGCTTTCCCTACCCCCATTGCTACCACCCCATCATCCGATCCAATACCCCCCTTCCGGTCACGCGCACAGAGAAGTATTACACCTCATTTCCCTTTCAGACAGAGGTAGAAATAGATATTTATCAGGGAGAAGACCCGGACGCGCTTAAAAATATTCCGGTGGGAAACTTCCGGGTAAAGGGCCTCAAGACCGGTGAGGAACCAAACACCGTCCTCTGTAAAATGAGTCTTGACATCGACGGTATCCTGAAGGTGACTGCCATAGAAAAGGCGACCGGCAAATCAAAGCAGATAACCATTGATAACGCGCTCAAACCGATGAGTGACGGGGAGATCGCCACCGCCAAAAAGCGTCTGCAAACACTGTATGACACCCGTTCCGCAGAGGTTGACGCCCTGTTTGCTGATCTCGAATCAGGAGACGCAGAGGAGGAAAAGGGATTTAAGAGTAACGTTGTTCAATTCCCGGTAGCGAGGAAAGAGAGGGATCGGGATGTCCCGCAGGATTCAGAAGTGGAGGAATTTGAGGGCCGCGGGCAGGGGGGGGATGCCGCATGGACCCAGACGTGCAGTGATGCCGGAGCCCTCCTGGAACGTAGCCGCGGGCTTCTTGACAGCATGCACGATGAAGACAGGGAGGAGGCAATCGACCTTCATGAACAGATTGAATCCGCCCTGAATTCCAAGGATGCCAAGATGTTGGCCGAGGCATGCGAGGAATTAAAGGAGCTGCTTTTTTTCGTGGAAGGCAAATGATGGGTACTGAAACACCTCTTCGCTGCCCGGTATGCAGGGCAAAATTCAGGTCAACAAGGGAGTGCTCGCGATGCGGGGCAGATCTTTCCATTATCATGACAATCGTTGCCGAGGCACGGATTTGCCGCAAGAACGCCATAAAAGCCGTCCATTTGCATGACTTTCAAAAAGCCCATGTCCTTGCAAAAAAGTCGCAGAATTTGCATCAAACCGAGGCGGGAAGACGGCTGTTGTTGTTAACCTCATGGCTTGAATCCGGATAAATCCGATATAAAGGCCGGATGTCCAAGGTGAGTTGCAACTGGTGGAAGGTCTCCAGCTCCGTGGCCCGGGCGTGCATGTTTTTTGCGACAGGGTTTCAGGAAATAAGGCACAATTGAGGAGCAGAGACAATGAGAGTGTTGCTGGTGTCCGCCAACAAAGAACAGATCAATATGCCGACCCTGCCTCTTGGATTGGCGTGTGTGGCTGCCTCGAGCGCTCTATCCTGGCGCACCTTTCGCCAGTCTTTTTCTTCCCTTCCTGATGCCTCAAATTTGTTAATAATTCCTTTCGATAATATATCCATTGAGTTCAAGGAGCATATCTTTGATCGAAGATGGAGGGAATATATCCAGGCACCCGGCCGCCCTGTTCATATAGGCCTTCGCTTCATCCTGAATCCGCTCTATTACCCCGTTATCCCTGACCAGGGTTATAAGTTGACTATAATCTTCATCATCTGCCCGATGATTTTTGAATAAATCCTCAAGCCGCTTCTTTTCAGCTTTTCCAAGATTGATAACCTCGTAAAAAGTTGCGTTACGCCT
>CAZIXY010000224.1:0-5699 GCA_964543315.1 uncultured Desulfobacteraceae bacterium
CAGACTTACAGTTAAGCTTGTCGGCAGTCCATGCGACCGCCCGACCGTGATTGCCGTCAGTTGCCGTGACAAAGGTCCTGTTTTGAAAAGCGGATGAATGGGATAGGATTTGATCAAAAGTAAAGCCCCTGTCATCCATCTTCAGCTCCTCTGCCAAGATTTTCCCCATGGCATAGCTCGCGCCAAGTACCTTGAAGGCCTTGAGGTCAAAGCGGTCCGCTTCGCTTTTTACCCATAGATCACTTATGCCCAGGTATTGTGCGAGGTGCTTCAGCCGGATCAACGGTGTTGGACGATATCCAGGAAAACTCCTGTGAAAACAGGTCACTGAATGCTCGGCATCGGGAGAAGCGAGCTCAATGGCGTGTTGCGAAGCACTTTGGGAAAGCCTCTTGTTGATATGACAAAGAATTTCAATCTTTTTATCCATTAATGCCCTGTTCATTATCGAGGTAATATCAAAAATTTTCTTTCAGCGCCCATAAGATGCCGTATCAACTTTCACCTCTTCTCGGGACGATGCAGATGAAATCAAACGGCTCCGATCCCTTGTTGACGAGCTGATGCTCCTCGTTGTCATCGATGTAAATAAAATCGCCCGGTAGCAGGGGATGCTCATTGCCCGCTGAATCCTTCACAATGCCTTTGCCCGTTTCGATTTTTACAAGGTGCGGGAAATCATGCGTGTGATAAGGGCTGTTTCCATCGGGGGCTATGCTGAAATAGCGTAACACGATCTCCTTTGATCCGTCCTCAGGACCTATGACGATTTGCTTTTTGACGTGCTCATATCCCTCTAAATCCTTTAAGGGGGCATCACTCAATTTTTTAATAACCATAATTTTCTCCTTTCAAAAAATGCAGATTAACGGCAGGAAGAAGCGAGGTCTTGGTCATGTAAATAACCGTTATCTACCTACAAACATATGAGTGATGTTCACTCTCTCTTCTTCGGTAAACTCCTGAACGGCCACGGTTACCATAACCAGGCGCCAACATCAGAGGTTTCGTTCCAGATTAATGGTTTTGGAGGGGCTGAATTTGTTTGCGCTAAAAAAATGTATCAGCTTGGAATCATTCCAGGCGACCAGGGTGTTGATTTTTTGAACGCCGACTTTTTTCAAATGATCCGCAAATTCATCAATCAACTGCTCACCGATACCCTTGTGCTGGTAGTCGGTATCAACGCCGATGGTATCCAGGGTGGCCTCTTCCTGAAAAATTCCATATTCTCCCATATAAACTTCACCCATGACAAACCCCACCACCTTTCCATCTTTGTCCTCTGCCACAAGCGATACGGGCAAATAATCTTTAGATCCAAAAAGTTTTTCAAACTTCATTTCATAGTACTCCGGCCGGGAGGCCTCGAATACTTTTTCGTCAATGCCGACCACAGCGTCAAAATCTTCAGCCTTCATGAGCCGTATTTTAATGGTGCTTTCATTCATAGGCCCTCCTTTCTCTTAAAGGCGCCCCATTGTCTCCCGCCATGTTGCTAAACCCATTATCGTATTGCGCCTTATTTTTTTAACAAATTGATAGTATCCTTGCCGACAAACCTTTTTTGTCTTTGACGCTGACGTCAATCCCGCTGCCTATCAATTCTTTGACCCTGGCTGCGTCTCCCTTGAATGAAGTATAACATAATTCTTCATCACCCTGTGCCGAATGTGCGGAAAGAGGCGTCAGTATCAAACAAACCACCAAGATCATTTTGGACAAAAATCCCGGTTCCATGAAGAACCTCTTTCTGCTGTCCATTTCTCGATTTAGCAGAGGGGCCGTCCCCTTTCCAAATCATGTTTGTCAAATGTGTAGGCCTGACCCTGTTTTCTTCTATCATCCGAACTCGGGACCACAAATGGCATACTCCCTTTCTTTTTGTTTGGGAATAGAATTGCTTTTGTAATACATCCTGATTAAAGGTCTGTGTTCCTGAAAGCCCGGCGAACTCAACCACTTCAGGAGTTTTTTCTTGTTCTGAGGAACGTCATGACAACCGGTTGGCCTGCCAACGGACTCATGGCCGCCGATAGAATTGTCTGCGCGTCTTGATCTGTTGACGCTATGACCGGACCGATCTGGTTCTGTTTGATTCCATCCCTTCCCAGACAATAGGCGGTGATCCGACCGTCTCTTTCAAGCTTCCATGCCCTGTGCGGGTATGTTCCGAGGATGGGTGCCATCAAATGCGTGCGATCCGCCCCGAACACCGCCTTATCCAGATAGGCAATTTCCTGAATGTCATGCGGGCTTAACGGAGTGACTTTCCCGCTATCAGTTATTTTTTGTTCCGCAAGGGAGGAGATCGCCATCCGAGAAAGGGTACACTCCTCTTCAAAACCAAGCCTGGTGTAAAGGTTCCGGCCGTCAGGAGTCGCGTCAAGCTTGATATTCCTGAATCCTTTCAATCTCTTAATATTGTCTTTCACGAGAAGACTGCCTATCCCCTTTCTGCGGTATTTTTCGGCAACCAGCATCATCCCGATCCATGCCAGTTCATTGGAATAAGTGATTGCCGTAACCGTCCCTATTACTTGACGGCCGCGCACGGCGGCACGGCATGTCTTGGGTGAAAGCCTTAACAGAACCTCCCAGTCCTTTTTTGTCTGATTCCAGCCCTCAATGTTTTTCAGGTGCATTGCCTGTTCAATATCGCTTTGTTGCATGGGCTGGATTCTGACCGGAGGCTCTGTCTCTTTCATGATGACCTCCTTTCCTGCGATGGTGAGGAAGCTTGTCCTCGCGTTTACGCATTTTTTGCCTCGGCCCTGCGTTTGAGATACGCTGGTGCTTTGGGGTTCTTGTGGGAATCACCATACGATTTATGGGAAGGGTAGTATTCTGCGGCGAATTGGACTGTTCCGGCAGTCTGCTCATCGGCAAAGCTTTCAACAAAAGCCAGCATGGTATCGATGCCCGCCGAAACACCCGCGGCACACCAGATGTTTCCATCTCTTACGAAGCGTTCTTCTATGACAATAGTATCTCCAAGCGCCCGCAGTCGATCCAATGAATTCCAGTGGGTGGTGGCTTTCTTCCCGGACAGGAGCCCGGCACTATGGAGTAGGAAGGAACCCGTACAAACGGAGAGCACCGCCATGCATGATTTCGCCTGCTCAGTGATGAAGTCGATAATAACCTTATTATCGACTTCCCGGCGGGTGACCCGGCCCCCGGGGACGAGCATGAAGTCCAGCACCGGGCAGGATGCAAACGAGACATGCGGGTTGTTTGACAAACCGTTGGCGCAGGTGACAGAGTCCGGCGTCTGGCCGAGGATCAAACAGTTTTCCGGACCTCCCGCATATTTTTTCCAAAGTCCGAGAATTTCCCATGGGCCTATGAAGTCGAGTTCCTCAACATTTGGAAAAACCAGAATACCGAAGTTCATTTGATCCCCTTCCCTGTGGCCGAGCATTGTCAAGTAATGAAAAATATGCCATTGATTTTGTGTGATTATACGATTATAGCATTGAAACAGGCAAGCCAAAGTTAATGCCTTATCCGCGGCTAAGGTATATCAATCAGCCGGGGTTATGGAAAAGGGGGCTCCATGAGTTTGATAGGTCACAGGGCGCTGATTACGGGAGCAGGGCAGGGGATCGGTCGGGCCTGCGCAGAGGTTTTTGCCTCAAGGGGCGCGGATCTGGTCCTCTTTGACAGGAATTCCGAGACGCTTGGTGAATTGACTGGGGATCTGTGCAAGAAAGGCCGGGAGGTCACGTCCGTTATGCTGGATTTGACGGATTTGGACAGCCTTCGATCAGAGGTGGAAAAGATCAGCAGCACCGGAGTGATCGATATCCTGGTAAATAACGCGGGATTCGACAGGCCCGGCACAACGGCCAGGGTAAGCAGCAAAGGATTCGAGGAGGTCCTTGGAATCCATCTAACGGTTCCCTTATTGCTGATGCAATTGCTCCTCCCGTCCATGAGAACCTCCGGGTGGGGCAGGATTATAAATGTCAGCTCCATTTACGGACTTGTGGGCGCAAAAGGGGAAGTAGCCTATTCAACCGCCAAGGCGGGTGTTATCGGATTGACGAAATCTGTGGCAAGGGAAGCCGGTCGGGACGGGGTAACCGTCAATGCGGTTTTACCGGGGCTGGTCCGTACGCCCACCATAGAAGAATTCATGGCGGCGCAATACAAGGAGGCGATTATTGCGGACACACCGTTGGGTCGAATCGCCGAACCCGAAGAGGTAGCCAGGGTGATTGCCTTTCTGGCATCGGATGACGCGTCTTTTATAACGGGCGCGGCCCTGCCTGTTTCAGGGGGGTGGGGGATTTAATTGAGGTTGAAGGTGGAAGGCTGAAGGCTGAAGGGATTTATATGAATTCTAAAGATTTCAAGTTTAAAAACTATAAGGAATGGGTACACGGGGAACTGGAAGGATTGAGTGCCTCCATGGGTTTCCGGACCGTGCCTCGCGGGGAATTAGAGAACCGGCTGGCAGGGCTCAGGGCGGGTATGGAAGAAAATGGTATGGATGCCTTCCTGATCGTGCAGAAGATGGACTATTACTACTTTTCCGGGACCGCCCAGGACGGCATGCTCTTCGTGCCCCTGGACGGGAAACCCCTGTTGATGGTCAAGAGGGAGCTTGAAAGGGCCCGGCTGGAATCGAGGCTGGATAACATTGTGGGCATAAGGTCCGTCCGCCAACTTCCATCAGTCATACAGGACCATACGGGCGGCCTTCCCAAGACGATCGGGCTTGAGTTGGACATCGTGCCCGTGAGTGATTATCTTAGGCATATTGATCTGTTTCCAAAAACAGAATTGAAGGATGGGTCTCCCATTATCCGAGAGATCCGAAAGATCAAATCCCCTTTTGAGATAGAGCTTATGAGGGTTGCCGGGGATATAGGCAGGAAGACTTATGAGCAGGGCAGGGAGATACTCAAGGAGGGCATGACCGAGATCGAGTTCGCCGGCAGACTGGATACCGTGGCCAAAATGCACGGCAGCGAGGGACTTTTGAGGGTCCGCTCACTCAACTACGAGGCCTATACGTGGCATGTGCTGAGCGGCATAAGCGGCGGTATCGTCAGCCAGTCGGATTCTCCCATGGGGGGAATAGGGCTTTCTCCGGCCTTTCCAGTGGGGGCGAGCCTGAAGGTCATGAGAGCCCATGAGCCTATAGTGGTGGATTTCGGAACGTGCTATCACGGGTATCAGGCCGACGAGACCCGAATGTTTTCAATAGGTGAGATGCCTCGAAAATTCGTGGATGCCTACAAGGCATGCCGAGAGATCCATGATGCCGTATTAGAGGAAACGCGGCCTGGCGTGGATTGCGGATCCCTATTCAAAAAGACCCTCGATATGGCAAAAAAACTGGGATACGGCGATAATTATTTAGGGCCGCCCGGGCTCCAGACCCACTTTGTCGCCCATGGGATCGGCCTGGAGCTCAATGAGTTCCCCTTTCTGGCACGGGGGCATTCCTATCCCCTGGAGGAGGGAATGACCTTTGCTGTGGAACCCAAGATGGTTTTTCCCGGAGTGGGGTCCGTGGGGCTTGAGAACACCGTGGCCGTCACGCGGGACGGATGTGAGATACTGACGCCGTTGGTGCAGGAGATATTTGTGGTGTGAAACATGGGCTTGGACTGTTTACAAAACTGTCAAACTTGATAACCTCGTAAAAAGTCGCGTTACGCCTTTTTACTCGGCGGGGAAGGGCT
>CAZIXY010000225.1:0-5688 GCA_964543315.1 uncultured Desulfobacteraceae bacterium
AAAATGTCATCAACAGATGCCAGAATTTCGTGTCTGGCAATGGCCCTGCGCGGGTCCGGGTTGATTCGTCCGCTTTTGACCTTGCGATACGGCGGGTTGCATATAATTACATCGGCGGATTCTTTGGTCACGGGAAGGTGCCTGATATCGCCCAGGATGATATGCATTTTGTCCTGAAATCCGTTCAATAGGGAGTTGCGTAAGGCCTGGGAGGCCAGGTCCTTTTGGATTTCAAGACCGTACACACACCCCGCCTTTTTTGTCAGAAGCAGTATCAGGGGCATCACGCCGCAGCCGGTGCCGAGATCGACAACAACGTCTCCCGGTTTGACCGTTACGAACTGGGAGAGCAGGATGGCATCAATGGAAAACCTGTAACCCTCCCTGGATTGAATCAGCTTCAGGCGGCCTTCCATGAACTGGTCAATGCGTTCGTCCGCACGGATTTTGGTCTTATGGGGCCTCGATGATTTCATGGGGATCTATTTTGTTGAATACCAGACCGGTTAATACCTTGGGGTAGAAATAGGTTGATTTTCTCGGCATCACCAGAGAGTTACCGGCGATTTCTTTTACGTGATCTATCCTGGTGGGGTTTATCAGAAAGGCCATTTGGTAGCGTCCTTCTCGAACATCGGAAACAGCGGTTTTCATGCTGCTTTGATAATGAAATACCTCTTCGTTATCCAGGTCTTCTTTGCTGAACCCAAGGGTCTTCTGGAAAATGAATCGGGAGAGCACCAGTACGTCAAGTTTTTTGAGCGAAGGATGAAGATCGTCTCCCATCTCTTTTCTTGCGCCCGGCACGAGTGAGAGAAGGAAGTACCTGGAATCATTATGAAGGCAGAAAGCAATAACAGAGTCGGTATCGCCCGCCTGTTCGAGTCTTTTTTTCAGCGCCGTGCATTCATTGGATATATCGGTACCCGGAAAGGGAACCTCTTTTATATTAAACCATTGAGCCAACTTTGCCAGGAAAGGTTCCAGGTGAAAATCGGGGACTCTTTTGATAAGCCGGTGTGAGGGAAGGATGGTCAAACCTTCATCGCTCATGTTGGTCAGGTACATCATCACATATTCATAGGATCTGTTGGCCGGCCGCTGACCGTACCTGGCCCTCATGATGTTTCTAAAATTACGGGCCGTCTCATAACGGTGGTGGCCATCAGCAATCAGGATGGACTTGTCCTGCATGCCATCCGCCACTTGCTTAAAGAGCCGGGGACTACGCAAAGCCCACATTTTATGTTTTGTGCCATCATTAAAATCGAAGACTATTTGGGGATCGAAGTCGATATTTTTCCTGCAGGTATTCATTATTGTGTTATCCGGATCTTCGTAAAGACCGAATATCTGACTGAATTGAGCGCTGCAGGCCCGCATGAGCTTTAAACGGTCGTCCCTATGCGCCGAGAAGGTCCTTTCATGGGGCAGGATAATGCCGGAATCCTCTTCCTCTATACGCACAAGAGCAATTATTCCCCACCTTGTAAGCGGAGGGCCATTGTTTCCGGGATCGTATGTGAGGGACGTAACGTAGATACATGGCTCATCATCGCTCAGGAGAATGCCTGCGGATTCCCACCGTTTGAAATAATCCGCGGCGCGTGTGTATCTATTGTCCCAATCCGAATCCCCTGTCTTTTTCTTGCCCAAGATTAATCGGATGACATTGTATGGATCAACCTGGTAATATGTCTCCTGTTCATCCTCCGAAATCACATCGTAGGGCGGGGCAACCATGAGTCCAAAATCTGTTCTTACGTGATAATTATATGTCAGTCCTTTAAAAGGTGCTATATGAGCCATATCTTCTTTCCTAATGCGCGACAGGGCAAAAAACAGCTTACAGGTCCTTAAGAGGTGCCGTGCCTTTTTGCAGGCCTGTCAATTTTTAACAGAGGATGTAAAGGTGTCAAGAAAATAAGTGAGTTTCAATTTCTCAAAGTCACGCCGATTTTATTAATTTTACGGGTAGAAGGCCCGTGGGTATCCACTTTCAGGGGGATTTAGGCATATGAATTTCGCGAACCAAGGTATTCAAGAGCCTCAACCAACCGAAATGGCCCCAGATATTATCATAGAAGGGGGCACTGTCATGACGATGGCAGAAGGTCGGGAGCCGCTTCAGGATACCAGTATATTCATAACGGACGGGAAAATCACGTCAATTCAAAAGACAGATCACAAGGGTCTTCAGACCGTTCACCGGCAGGTGAAGAAAATTGACGCAAGAGACTCCATTATCATGCCTGGTCTGATCAATGCGCATACGCATACAGCCATGACCCTTTTCAGAGGTTTTGCCGACGACCTCCCATTGAGAGAATGGCTCTTTGAAAAGATCTTTCCTGCCGAGGCGAAGTTTCTCAACCCTGAAACTGTTTACTGGTGTTCCCTTCTTGGGTGCCTTGAGATGATCGCGTCCGGTACGACATGCTGCATTGACGGGTATTTTTTTCAGGATAATACCGTCCGGGCAGTTCACGAGTCAGGGATGAGGGGTCTCATTGCTCAAGGAGTAATAGACTTTCCTGCGCCCGGCATAAAGGACCCGAAAGATAACATAAAGGTAGCAAGGGAATTTATAGAGAGATGGCTGGGATACTCAGATCTTATAACGCCGGGAATGTTCTGTCACAGCCCTTTGACATGTTCAGAACATACGCTGAAGATTGCGAAAGAGATATCGCAGGAATTTGATGTGCCATTGCAGATTCACCTGTCCGAGACCGGTGAGGAGGTTGACGAGGTCATACATAAAACCGGGAAGAGGCCGGTTCATTATCTGGAAGGACTGGGGCTGATTGATGAAACCTTAATAGCCGCTCACGCGGTGTACTTAGAAGATGATGAATTGGAGTGTCTCAGAAAAAACAGGGTGAAGGTCGTCCACCTACCCGAGAGTAATATGAAACTGTGCTCCGGTACCGCCAGAATATCCGATATGGTAAAAATGGGATTGACGGTGGGGCTGGGCACGGACGGTTGCTCCTCCAACAATAACCTGGATCTTTTTTGTGAAATGGATACCGCAGCCAAGCTGAGCAAGGTCATGGACAATGATCCGACCAGCCTGGATGCGGGGACGGTACTTAGGATGGTCACCAGTTGGGGTGCGGCTGTTATGGGCCTTGAAAGTGAGATAGGAACACTTGAAACGGGGAAGAAGGCCGACATTATTGTCCTTGATCTTAACAGCCCCCATTTGTGTCCCATTTATGATCCGTTTTCGGCAATTGTTTACGCTGCCAATGGTGCTGATGTAAAGGATGTCATCGTGAACGGTAACATTTTGATGAAAGACAGAAAATTTACATTATTGGATTCAGATAAAATTATAAGAGAGGTTCGGAAAATAAGCAGAAATATAAGACTTTGAGCTACAGATCAGAAGACAGAAATCATCCTGCCTGTGCCGGCAGGGCGGGCAGGGAGACGGAATTCCCATATAGCGGTATATGCCTTTAGCGCTTTTAGCGATTAAGGGTTTTTCAGGAAGCCTTCGACCATTTGGACGGCTTCATGATAATCAGACGCATAATGCACGCCGGGGATGTCCTTCCAGGTCATAAGGCCGATAACTTTTTTTCCTGTTTTCAGTGCCAGGGCAATCTCGGAAAGCGTGCCGAAACCTCCTGCTATGGAGATAAGTATATCCGACGCCCGGATGATGAGTAAGTTTCGTCCTTCATCGAGACCGGTTGGTATGGGGAAGCGGATATAGGTATTGGCCGAATCCTTTTTGAGGCCGGGAAGAATGCCCACTGTTATGCCGGCAGATTCCGAGCATCCTCTGGCGGCCCCTTCCATAACCCCGCCAAGTCCGCCGCAAATTATTACCCACCCCCTTTTGCCGATCTCAAAACCCACATTCCTGGCAAGCTGGTAAGTTGTATCGTCACACGCGCCTGCGCCGATAATACCGATATGATAGGGCCTTTCCATGATATCTCCTCCATACCTTTAAAAATATTTGCCATCATCAGTATTGATTGTTATCAATGGCAATCCGGCGGAAATCGTAAAGTGAAAACTATTTGGTTGACTCACAGGCCATAATCTGATTAACGGTATAACTTAACGAACATTGCCGCAAGTCTTCATTTCCAGGGTGGTTTTTTTGTAAAACGCTTATTCTTTTTGAGAGAAACGTAAACCTATGGCTAAAAGAAAAAAAGCAAGCCTTTTTATGGCAACTGGTGTGTGTTTATTGGTCATTGTCCTTTTGGGCTGGTTATTATTCATCATATTTGAAGGGGAGAAACCAGGAATATCGCTTCGACCTTTACCGGAGTTCCTTTCCGGAACTCAGGAGTTCGGGCTGACCGTCACCGATATGAAAAGGGGCATCAGAATTCTTGAGGTCTCTGTGAAACAGGAGGGGCGGAAGATAAGAGTTTTGGAGAAGTCTTTCCCCTTTAAGGGTCTCCTTAACCGTGAAGGAACCAACAGTTACAACACAAGATTTTCCATTGATCCTCATGATCTTAATATGGCCCAGGGAAGGGTCGATCTGGAAGTCAGAGTTCGGGATTATTCCAAGAGGAGCGGCGGAGACGGGAACCTGTCACTGGTTCAGCATAAAATGGTTGTTGATACGATCCCGCCGGCAATAAGGGCCCTGAGCAGGATACATTATGTCAATGTTGGCGGTGCCGGCCTGGTCGTATACCAAACTTCTTCCGATACCATAGAGAGCGGTCTTTTCGTGAATGATAAATTTTTCCCCGGTTTCAAGGCAGGCGGGGAGACCCGGGTAGGATTTTATCTTTGCTATTTTGCAATTCCCCACGACCAAAAGACACAGCCGGAAATATATCTCTGGGCAAAGGATAAGGCGGGGAACCTTTCAAAGGCCGGCATTTACTACCATATGCGAAGAAAGCGGTTTAAAACAGAGAAAATCAATATTACCGACCGTTTCTTAGGCCGTATTCTCCCTTATTTTTCTTTTTTTGATTTTAGTCCAAATTTGGGTGATCTGGAAAAATTCCTTAAGATCAATCGGGAACTTAGACAGAAGAATAATTCGGTCTTTTACAATTTAAAGACAGAAACTGGTCCCGACCGGCTCTGGAGAGGCACCTGGCTCAGACTCAAAAATGCCGCAACAATGGCGAGATTTGGCGATAGACGTTTCTATTATTATAAGGGCCAAAAGATTGATGAACAGGTGCACTTGGGGGTGGATCTGGCCTCACTGGCAAACTCGGAGGTCCAGGCATCGAATAATGGCCGCGTGGTCTTTCGCGATCGCCTTGGAATATACGGACTTACGGTTGTTCTGGACCATGGTCAGGGGCTTGCCTCTGTTTACTCCCATCTAAGCGAAATAAAAGTTGCGATGGGTCAAGAGGTTATGAAAGGAGAGGTGATCGGAATAACCGGACAGACCGGTCTCGCAGGCGGAGATCATCTTCATTTCGGGATTATGATTAATGGCGTATTCGTTAATCCAATTGAATGGTGGGACAGCCACTGGATTCATGACAACGTTACCAGGAAACTGGAAATTTTAGATAGATAATCAGCTGCATTTGTAATTCGTGTCCTCATAATCTTTTCTGTTGACTTTTGTCTCCTTCTTACTTAAGAAATATGTCCAGGTTCAGGTGCTCGTCTCGAGCTTAATAGGGAACCCCGTGAGAATCGGGGATGGGCCCGCCGCTGTAACCCCGCTCTTTT